>CALQBR020000292.1 GCA_943328865.2 Sphingobacterium thalpophilum | reverse complement strand
TGATTTATCCGATTGGAAGAATCCATACTTTTTGTCGGCAATATTTTGAGTAGGTTTTTTAGGAAGACTTTCTTTAGGGTATTTCATAAAAGCACCCAAAGTAGCATAGGAAATCCTCAAACTACCTTCATTTCCTGGGCGGGAACTCGTCAATACCGAAAATCCATTGGCATTTCCTTCAAAATCGATTAAATCCTGCCATTCTTTGTCTGTAAGTCGGTCTTTATATTTTTGGCCACCACCAATAGAGAAATACGCCCCAATGGCTTTTTCTCCAGAATGTCCAAAAGGAGGATTCCCAATATCATGAGCCAAACAAGCCGCAGCTACAATAGCACCAAAATCATTCATTTGAAAACCGTGAATTTCCTTTAATGAAGGATATTTTTCAATGATCGCTTTTCCAACCAATCTTCCAATGGAACGCCCGACAACTGATACCTCTAAACTATGAGTAAGCCTGGTGTGCACGAAATCCGTCTTCGATAATGGAATCACTTGAGTTTTGTCTTGTAAACTTCGAAAAGCCGATGAAAAAATAATTCGGTCATAATCAACCTCAAATCCCAAACGAGTATCGTCCTGCTCTTTTCGTAATCGTTTACTTGTGTCGCCTTGACGTTTCAGAGATAAAAGCTGTTCCCAATTCATGATAAATATTTTGGATATTAAATAAGCGAATATAAAGAAAAACAACTTTCAAAAAGACAGTCATATCCTTTATATTGAATTATCTCCAATTTGTTCAGCAGGAAAGAACAAACGCATCCTATCATTAAATTTTTTTTTCTTAACGACATAGGTACGCGAAAGCCTATCGTGCCATCCTCTAGAATTAGTACTAAAAAAGGATAAAAACTCAAAAGGTATAAGACGGCAAGCTGTTCTAGTGATAACAGTAAAACCATTTGGTTTTGTCCCATTTCTCATGACCACTAGTGTTTTAGTGAAATATTTCGCAATGGTTCGGGAGAAATAAATTTCCATAAAGACATAGTAAAAAAACATTACTAATCCTCCAGAAAAGATTTGCATAAACCATCCCATCATTTTTAATCTCTCAGAGTAGGTATAATAATTAGATAGTGATAAAATTATTGATGCAGTCTCCAAGATACATACCCAAATAATATATTGCACACCCAAATCGATAGTGAGGTTTAGAACACGTTGACTACGAGAAGCCAATAATGTCTTAGTAATCCTGAATACTTTATCATCCATTTATTAATGCTAATTTAAGTAAGAGATTTGTTAAATCGTAATTATCTCAAATATAGCAATTTAAATTTAAATTAGTGCGTTTAAAGACTTCAATCCAATAAAATTTGTCCAATTCTAATCTTATCAGTTAGCATGCAAAGTAGAATAATATGATGGTGCTTCAAATTATCTTGTTATTATTTAAAGAAAAAATCATACGATGTTTTATTCAATGACACAGAATAAAAAATCCAGCTTAAGCTGGATTTTTTTTATGGTATTTATATTTTTTTAATTTGTAGAATCCAAATAATATTGAACAACCTATCAAAATAAGTATTCCTGCATCAATAGAAAACCCAGGCGGCGGCGGGGGCGTGGGCTCTGGAGGATTTGGTGCAGCATAAATGTTAATTGCCGTTACAAGAACGGTCAAAACAATTAATCTTTTATTTGAAAATATATTCATATTGACAAAATTAATTAATTTTTTTTCTTATCAAAACATTTACAAACATAAAATTAATAAAATATTCAGAATACCTAGTTAATAATGATTATATTGAATATAATTGCTCTCTGAAGGTCGGTGTTAAAAAGAGTCTAAAATTATGTATTTCTGATTTGGAACCGCAACTTAACGCAATATGAATTCACATGTTTGGACTTTACAGCAAATACTTGTCAATATTTGGTAATCCATATAGGTGCATTGATTTATAATACGCCAGCTTATCAAAAAAATTACCTTATATCCAAATCCAGCGTCTAATCAAATCACCATCGATTTCGGTACTTTAGCTAATGTTACTGGTTGAAAGTAAAATCTAAAAGACATTGGGTCAGGAAGTGATTACTAGTGCGATGAAAACCCAGCAACATAGTTCTGAATAACTTATTGGATGCAATGGAATTATATATTTAATTTTTATTACGCTTCCAATAATTTAATGAACACAAAGAAAAATATTTTGCAGTAAATCTTTGGCAATATATATTGTAAACAATACAAAAGCCCTCTCAAAACAGGAGACGGATTTTGTATTTTACAAGAACCCGTTAAAAGATAACAGGTAAATTTCGCAGAATCTCAAACGCATATTCGGAGTTAAACTTTAAACGAGAAAATCAAACTACAGTCATTCCTTTATCCTGTTATTTAAAGCAATAAAATAGCTACTTAAAGACATTTTATTAAATGAGAGTTGGAATATATAAAGCCATAAAAAAATCCCGAAGAATCGGGATTTTTGATAAATAATATTGAACAAAGTCTATTTTAATTTCTTTTTAACAGCTACTTCGTGATAAGCTTCAATAATATCTCTTTCTTCAATATCATTAAAGTTTTTGATTTGAATACCACAATCATATCCTTTAGCAACTTCTTTCACATCGTCTTTAAAACGTTTCAGAGCTAGCAATTCACCCGTAAACACAACCACTCCTTCACGGATAACTCTAATTTTTGAGGCTCTAGATATTTTTCCATCCATAACCATACAACCGCCAATTGATCCTACTTTCGAGATTTTAAATATCTCTCTTACTTCTGCAGTACCAGTAACTTCTTCTTTCATCACTGGCGCTAACATGCCTTCCATTGCATCTTTCAAATCATCGATAGCCGCGTAGATAATAGAATAGTAACGGATATCGATTTCTTCCTTATCAGCTAATTGTCTGGCGTTTCCAGCCGGACGAACGTTAAATCCAATAATAATTGCATCGGAAGCAGAAGCCAACATTACGTCGGTTTCAGTGATCGCACCAACTCCTTTATGGATAATATTGATCTGAATTTC
>CALQBR020000291.1 GCA_943328865.2 Sphingobacterium thalpophilum | reverse complement strand
TTACTGGAAAAAGTCCCTAAAAAGCCATCTAAAATAACATCTTTTTCTAGTTCATTTTTATCAGCACTCCAAATATTATTAGCCGTATTTACATCCGGTAAAGCATGAAGCGGATCTATCGTAATAGTTTCAATTTCATCTGTTGTTAGGTGTTTAAATGACCATTGATTATTGCGTTGCCAAATTTCTACAGGCAGTTTGACACGACTTAGTACACCATTTTTGTCCTTTATTTCCAGCGTAACTGGCATTGGCATCTGCTCAATATTTTCAATGGTAATGATAGCACCTAGTTTAGGGTTGTTTTTTATATATTTTACTTTGGTAACTGCTTGGTCCAAACGCCAATTATTGAAAAACCAGCTTCTCCAAAACCAATTGAGATCTTCGCCAGAAACATTCTCCATTGTCCTAAAAAAATCATCTGGAGTAGGATGTTTAAAGGCCCAACGCGCGACATAAGTTTTAAAAGCATAATCGAAACGGGCTTCTCCTAGCACTTGTTCGCGCAACATCACCAAACCCTTAGACGGCTTATCATAAGCCAACATCCCTAGATGGGCTTCTTTTAGCCCATCTGGAGCTGTTAAAATCGGCTCTATATCAGGGCTAGTAAATGATTCTGCCATAAGGTGCATGTCAATTACTGGTTCTTTATACTCGCCCCTATTAAAATCATTGGCACTTAAAGAATTAATAAAAGTATTAAATCCTTCATCCATCCATGCAAATAAACGTTCATTAGAACCTACTATCATAGGAAACCAAATGTGTCCAAATTCATGATCTGTTACACCCCATAAATCAGCTCCTTTAGATTGCCAACTGCAAAAAACAATTCCAGGATATTCCATCCCTCCCTCATTTCCAGCCACATTAATGGCAGTTTCATAAGGATATTCAAACCATCTTTTGGAATAATTTTCAATTGAGGCTTTAGTGTATTCTGTAGAACGACCCCAAGCATCATCACCATTACTTTCAATAGGATAAGCCGAAATTGCTAATGTTTTCTTACCGCTAGGCAAGTTGATTTTTGCAGCATCAATAATAAAAGCAGATGAGGAAGCCCAACAAACATCTCGGGCATTCTTTATTTTAAACTTCCATGTCAAGGTTGACTTTCCTAAAGGACGTGAGGCCGCATCTGTTACTTCTGTGGCCGAACGAATAACCACTGTTTCGTTACTCATTTTTGCTTTAATCCAACGCTTTTGTTGTTCTACCGTATAAACTTCAGAGGGGTTTTGTAATTCTCCAGAACAAACTACAATATGATTCGCTGGTGCTGTAATACTCACTTCAAAATCCCCATATTCAAGGTAAAATTCACCTGCTCCTAAGTAAGGAAGTGTATTCCAACCTTTGATGTCATCATACACACACATTCGAGGATACCATTGAGCTATTGTAAAAATTTTCCCGTTTTCAGTCTCTAAAACCCCAGTCCTATCCGAACCATATTTTGGAGAAACATAAGAAAATTCAATTTTTATTTTAACAGTACCCCCTTTAGGATTCAATTCTTGCGGTAGAAAAACCTGCATTCGGGTATCAATAATTTGAAATTTAACTTCTTTTTCTATCACTTTTCGACCAACTACAACAACTACTTTTATCGATTTTATGTGATGACCTCCATCAAAGACTTCACCCATAGCGCCATTACGGCTCCCTGAAACTGGTATTATTGCATTTCCACGGGAGTCTGATTTAAATAGATTCTGATCCAGATTCATCCATAAAAAAGACAGTTTATCGGGACTATTATTAGTGTAAACTAGCGTTTCAGTTCCAATAATTTCATTGGTTTGCTCATTTAACTTTGCGGTTAATTGATAGTCGGCTCTATTTTGCCAATATTTAGCACCGGGTTGACCGCTAACGGAACGGGTTTCTGAACCATTATTTTTATAAAAAAGTGGTGCAAAAGCATCGTGGTAATTGTAATTGGAAATAGAGGTATTTCCTGAAGGTGTAGTTAAAACTTCTTGGCCCTTTGAAGAAAAGGTGCCTATAAGAAGTACCAAAAATAAATTGGCCTTTAAGAAACTATTTTTCATTTATCTAAAATTTATTTATTCGTTACTCTTTTAGGATCTGCTAACCAACTCAATCGCTCGAGGTAAAATTTTATCTGCAATTTTAATATGGAATCATCTAAATTTAACACCCGTTTTCTGATTTAAACTAAAATTATGGCTGTTACTTTTCTGCACCTATAACTTAAAAAATATAATTCCTTTCTAAATCAATTCCATTTCAAAAAATACAAAAAAATAAAGACATCAACCAAAAGTCAATGTCCTTTATTTATTTTTAAACTTATAAATATCTAGATTGATTTATAAATCCTATTTATAGGTATATAGACCCCTTTCTTTAAGATTACTCTTTTGTCAGTTACCCCCCAAACGGTGGTATCAACTACTTTTTTTGATTGGTCATCTTCAAAAAATATTTGAATTTTTAAATGTTCCAAATTACCCAATGAAAGGGCTCTTTGCAACTCCGAATTTCTTTGTTGAATCTCTTCTTCATCTTCGAGAACATCGGTATTCGGAAAATGAAGCGACTCAATCACTTCTTTCTCAATGATTTCGAATTCTGTATTCATAATAGTTTTAGTTAAATTTTTAATAATAGATTTGTAGCTAGAATAAAATTAATAAAATAAATTTACTATCCTATAAAAATCACCATAATTTTAAAATTAATCTTGATAACGACACTTTCTAATCGAAGCCTAACAGCTCAAATAAATCATAAAGGAGCCGAATTAATTTCTTTAAAAAATAAAAAAAACACTGAATATATTTGGAACGGAAACCCTATTTATTGGGGTAAACATTCCCCTGTCTTATTTCCAATTGTTGGCACCTTAAAGAACAATCAATTCCAATACAAAGGTGAAAAATACGCTTTATCAAGACATGGTTTTGCACGTGATTTACCTTTTATATTAATTGAAAAATCTGACAATTACGCCTTATTTTCTTTGGTAAATTC
>CALQBR020000290.1 GCA_943328865.2 Sphingobacterium thalpophilum | reverse complement strand
TATAGTAAATTTTATATATCATAGTTCTGAAATGCACCAAAAACGCACACCTATTTCATTAATTTGCTAAAATAAAAACTAATTATGAACACCTCCCACTCTACCTCTATTAGCGCATTATCCAACGAAATTGTTCAAACTATAGAAAACAAAGAAGGAAATGAAAACTTAATTCCAACTGGTTTTAAGTATTTAGACCATACTTATGGTAGTTTATCATTAGGGGAATTAGTAGTGATTGGAGGAAGACCGGCTATGGGCAAAACTCAATTGGTAGTAAATTTAGTTGCCAATCTCTGTGATAGAGAACCCGTATTGTATTTCTCGTTTGATTTAACTCCCTCAACCCTTACATCCCGTTTACTATCTAGAAAAACTGGAATTCCCGTTGAAAAGATTATTGCAAATCAATTAGTTGATGCAGATATTAAATTGATAAAATTGGCGGCTGAAGAACTCGAAAACAGCAAATTATTTGTAAGTGATATAGGAGTTGCCAATATTAACCAAACCATTGAAATCATTAAAGAACACGTATCTAATGAGAATGTAAAAGTTGTTGTTATTGACTATTTACAACTGTTAGGAATAGGCAAATATAATTCTGGCAGAGAAGCCGAAATCGGACATATTTGCAGGGTATTGAAGATTTGTGCTAGAGAACTAAACATATGCATTATACTACTCAGTCAATTGAATCGTGCGGTTGAAAGTAGAGGTGGCAGCAAAAAACCGCAGTTATCCGATTTGAGGGATAGTGGGTCTATAGAACAAATCGCAGACAAAGTTTGGTTACTTTACAGACCCGAGTATTATTTAATAGATGAACTAGATGATGAAGACCACAGTTCATCCGCTTTAATAATAATGCTAATTATAGCTAAAAATAAAAATGGAAAAACGGGAGTTAGTTATTTCAAACGAAACGATACCTTTACCGAGTTCACATCTATTAATAGCCCAAGGGAGTATTTCGAATTTGATGTATCGAGGCTATTCGATTTAAAAAATCCTAATCTTAGCGATTTAGAATCCGATAATGATGTTCCTTTTTAAAATACAAAAGCCGTTGAAAAAATTATGAAGTCAAACCTAATTAAAAAAATGACTTAGAGATTGTGTTCCGCAATCCAATCAAAATTGTTGCTAGGTACTAAAGAATGTGTTCACTTCGTTCACACATAAATTTCAAAGATAATTATACAACGGCTTTTTACTAAATGAAACCCAATTTACTGCTCGACAAAATACACTCCAGAATAGAAGACCACAACGACTACTTCTATGGACCTCAATATAATGTGGAATTTCGATTTGAGCAAAAATTCTTTGTTTCCAAATTATTATCGGTTGTTAAAATTTCAGATTTAAAAATACTACTCAAACTGTCTTTATCATCAATTAACAAATTGATGAATAAACCTAACTACATTACTTTTTCTATACCAAAAAAGAGAGGTGGCAATCGCTTGATTCAATCTCCAGATGAAAATTTAATGAAACTTCAATCAAGACTCAATTTTTATTTGCAACAATATTACCATTTGATGCGACCTGAAGGAATTTATGGTTTTGTAATTAATCCCGACAAGAAAGAGAAATACTGTAATATTGTAGAAAATGCAAAAGTACATGTCAATCAAAATCATGTTTTAAACCTTGATTTAAAAGATTTTTTTCCATCTATAAAAGCTTATCGAGTAAAGCAATTATTCGAGTCAGAAAACTTTAAATTTAGTGAAGACGTAGCCAATGCCTTAGCTTTATTAACAACTTATGAAGGGAAATTACCAATTGGCGCGCCAACTTCTCCTGTGATTTCTAATTTCATCTGTTTGGAATTAGATGCCGATTTAATAGCTTTTTGCCAAAAAAATAAAATCAACTTTAGCCGATATGCTGATGATTTAACCTTCTCATCAAATCAAGAAATTACCCAAGACATGGTTAATTGTCTTTTTGAGATTATCAAAAAAAATCATTTCGAAGTAAATCCAAAAAAAACACGTTTGAAGTCTAATAATAGAAAACAAACTGTCACTGGACTTGTTGTAAATAAAAAAGTAAATATCGATCGAAGAACATTAAAAATGGTACGCGCAATGCTTTACGATGCTTCTAAAAATGGTATCGCAAATGCAGCAACCAAACATTTTACCGCTAATAGTGACACCGTTTCTGATTACTCCTATTTCATAAATCGATTGGATGGCTATATCAACTTTATTGCTCAAGTAAAGGGGATTGATGACCCATTGGTTATAAAATTCAAAAGCGATTTTAAAAGTTTGAAGGTTTAGAAATTTACTAAATCGGAAAATAATTATCAGTGCGCCAAATTTGCACATTTCCTTTATTATTTTACTAAAAATTAAAACAAATTTATATTTCCTTTAGCGAATTGTCTTACTATTCGTCAAAGGAAAATATTACAGCTAAACAATCTCAAAATGCAAACAACTCTAAAATCCATTAAAGACCTTATAGAAGAATTTTCAAATGCAACAATTGAAAAAGATTTCGATATTATTGAGAAACTATTAGATGATAAGGGCATATTTGAAGTTCCTGACACCAAACTTGAATTGGTAGAGACTAGCAAGTCTAAATTTATAACTTGGTATAAAAACATCCTAAGTGATGTCGAAATATTAGAACATCACTATGACCAATGTGTCGGATGTAGCTTCGGGAAGCATGTTGTCTTGTTTAACGATGGATTTTTTCCTCGTGTGCAAAAGGACTCCTCAGATCGGTCAAAAACTGGATTTATGATTGATTCCAAGGACGGAAAGATTATTAAAATCGCTTTCTGCTTTGTATTTCTAAAAACTGAAAACAGGTACATCTTTGAGTGTGTTGGCGAAATAATAAAAGATAGCGTAAAAAAAGGAGAAACATTTAAGCAAGCCATCAAAAATTTCAGAGAGAATCCAAACTACAATCATTTTAAATTTGAATCTGACGAATTGAATAGCGATGAAAATTTAGATTAAAATGAATGTACTATTC
>CALQBR020000289.1 GCA_943328865.2 Sphingobacterium thalpophilum | reverse complement strand
GTCAGGATTACTGAAATTATCAAAGGTGCCATCAAAATTGTTTTTCATTCGGTCATAACCCACAAAAGCATCAAAGGCCATTTTTTTGTTAGGTTTGAAGCCCAATTTAACCAAAGTATTGACCCTCGAGAAACGGTCTTCTTCGAAATTATCGCCTTTTGCTTCAGAGATTCCTTTGGTTTCGGTGCTATTCAACGACGCATAATAATTGAATTGATCAATCGTTCCATTAAACCCAAAACCTTGATTAAAATCCTGCGGGGTATATCGCTCCTTATCCGCAGTGGTTTGGGTACCTAAACTCATATACGCATTCCCAGAAATGTCTTTTTGAGCTGATTTTTTTAAAGTAATATTAATAACTCCAGCAGCAGCGCCAGAACCATAAAGCGTACTTGAAGCCCCTTTCATAATTTCGATACTTTCTACTTGCTCTACGGATATCAATCGCAAATCGTATTCTAAATTAATACCTGAAGCATCTGTAACAGGCATTCCATCAATTAAAATTAAGGTTTGACGACCCCTACTCCCTCTAACATAAAAGGAAAGATTTTTACCGGCAGCACTTTGATTGCCATTGACTTCTACACCAGCCACACTGCTTAAAACAGTGGCTAATGATTGTCCCGATTTCCTCGCCAAATCATCGGCAGAAATTTTCACAATCACTTTACCTGACTTTTCTTTTGGCAAAGCAAATTTAGAATCTGAAATAACGACTTCCTCCAATTCTGTTTTAGAGGCAATCGTGTCTTTTTTTTGCGCAAAGGCACAAGTAGTCATTAATGCGCATAAGGCACTAATACGAACAATTTTGTAGTTCATTTTATGAAACAATTAGCAACAGTATTTTTTTAACTGCTACATGACTAAAAATGGGAGAAAAGCATAGCATTACCCATACCCAAACCTTTTTTCCCGAAAGTTTGATACTCGATGTAATAGGCAGGTCTCCTGGCTTGCGTCTTGTTGTTGACCTTCCCAAGTTGGCTAAAATTAATACTAGCACGCTCAGTGGTTTTGTAGATAACAACAAGCTTGATAGCTTACAGTTGCGGGTACAGCTTAGGTTTTGAACCTAATTCCCTTTTAATGTGATTTGCAAAAAACAAATTCACAACCTCAATACGGGTGCAAATATAGCGCAATTGATTCCATATTATAAAATAAAAAAATGATTGGAATCAAATCTTTCTCATTCCTCCATTTGTAGCAACAAAACTTTACTTTTGTAAAAATCTTTATAATGAAATTCGCATTACCGTCTTTATTTTATTTTTTAATTGGTTTGTTATTCATCCAATGTCAAAAAGACACCAAGAAAGACCCTGCTCCAATGCTAGTTCCAAATAGCATCCAGTATGCCAAAGGCTTGGAAATCTACAAACAAAAAGGCTTTTCTTTAGTCAAAATTACCAATCCATGGCCACAGGCCAAAGCCAGTTTTTCTTATATTCTAAAAGATAAAAATGCCATTATTCCAGCGCATTTAAAATCATTGCCTGTAATTATAGTTCCTATACAATCAATTGTAGTTACCTCAACTACCCACATTCCAGCGTTAGAAATGTTAGGCGTTGAAAACACCTTGGTAGGTTTTCCAAACCCTGATTATATTTCATCGGATAAAACTCGAAAACGCATTGAGTCAGGAAAAGTGCGGGAAGTAGGAAAAAATGAAAACCTTAATACGGAGGTGCTCATCGACTTGGCACCCGATGTAATTGTAAGTTTTAGTTTAAGCAATAGCAATCCGACTTTAGACAACATACAAAAAAGTGGGTTAGCAGTAATGTTCAATGGCGATTGGACCGAGCAATCCCCATTAGGAAAAGCGGAATGGATTAAATTTTTTGGAGCTTTATATGGTCTGGACGCTAAGGCAAATACACTTTTTTCCGAAATTGAAAAAGAATACAAAAGCACCTTAATATTAGTTGGCAAAGCAACTCATAAACCTACAGTACTTAGCGGTGCTATGGTCCAAGACCAGTGGTATGTTCCGCAAGGCGAAAGTTGGGCTTCTTTATTTCTAAAAGATGCCAAATCCAATTATCTATGGGCCGGTAGTAAAGGCACTGGCAGTTTGGCTTTGACACTGGAAACCGTCTTAGAGAAAGCGCAGGAGGCCGAGTTCTGGATTGCACCAGGGGATTTTTCATCTTTAAAAGAAATGAATGACAGCAATCCCCATTACAAGGAGTTTGCTTCGTTTAAAAATAAAAAAGTATATTCGTACGCCATAAACAAGGGAGCAAAAGGAGGTATTCGCTATTTTGAGTGGTCTCCTACCCGTCCCGATTGGGTTTTAAAAGATTTGATTAAAATTTTTCATCCCGAATTATTGCCACAGCACCAATTATTTTTCTTTCAAAAATTACAATAAATTGACCTTCACCCACCGAAATACCATTCTTTTTATATGCCTAACCATTGGAATGGTGTTGCTATTGATGATCAATATCAGTTTGGGATCTGTTTCCATACCGATGAAAGCCGTAATGAATAGTTTAACTGGTGGACATGCGGGCAAAGAAACCTGGGACTATATCATTCTCAATTATCGATTGCCTAAGGCTATTGCAGCCATATTGGTTGGAATGGGTTTGTCAATTAGCGGATTATTGATGCAAACTTTATTTAGAAATCCACTAGCGGGCCCTTATGTGTTAGGATTAAGTTCAGGGGCGAGTTTAGGGGTTGCGATGGTTATTTTAGGATCTGCCTGCTTACCTGTATTTCTAAGCTCGATTTTACTTTCTTCCTACGGAATTGTTTTGGCTTCGAGTTTAGGGAGTTATTTAGTTTTATTAGCGGTATTGGCTGTTTCGCAACGTTTGCGGGACACGATGGCCATCTTGATTGTGGGGTTGATGTTTGGCAGCTTTACTAGTGCTATTGTAGGAACCCTGACCTATTTTAGCACCGCAGAACAATTACAAAAATTCACTTTCTGGTCATTGGGAAATCTAGGAAACCTATCTTGGAACTCAATAGGAATATTGTCTTGTTG
>CALQBR020000288.1 GCA_943328865.2 Sphingobacterium thalpophilum | reverse complement strand
TGCAATGATTAATACACGGCCGTATGGTTCGTTATAAATGAAATCTCTAGAAGGAAAGTTTACTAAAGCAGGGAAAACTTTTTTGGGTTTTGCCCAATGATGGATGCTATTAATCGTTTTTTTTAAATCCGAAATGACATAATTGGTTTCTGTTAAAAGAGCTTCAAAAGGAGGTTTTTTGAAATCATCATACAAAGCTTTAATGATAGCCTCTTCATTTGCTGAAATGACATGCAACAGCTTTTTTAGCGATTCTTTTCTATAGGCAACGTTGGTTTTGTATGGCATTAGCATTCCAATTTTGTTTTTTCAGAGCATTTATCTTAATCCCAATCGGTATCCTAGATAAAAATCGGTTTGTTTGGTGTCATTTGTCAATGCGGTTATAACTGAGCTTGAACCCAAATAAAAACCATAAAATCTAAACCCAAAGCCTCCTGTTGTTCCTGAGATTTCATTGGCAGACCAAGGGGAATACAATTCAAAATTTTTCAAAGAAAATCTTGGCGTAATTGAAACCACATTTTGGGTAGTTACCTGATTATTTTGATTGTCATCACCCAATTTTTGTTGTGTGTAAAGTGTTACAAATAATTTAGAAATCACTTTCACATCTGCATAGGCAGAGAAAACGGTAGGTAATTTTACTTTGAAATCTTTATTAGAAGGCGTTTTTGTTAAATAGCCATTGTTTAAAAGAATTTCCTCCACTTCAGCTATTCCGTCAGCATTTTCAAATAGGTTTAAATTCATACCATTTGGATTAGCGGGTGTTGGTTGGATGTCTAATAAATAATTAGTGGATGAATTGTTATTGTCTTTGAAAGTCATACTACCAATATTTCTAAAAGACAATCCTGTGTTTAGCTTATAACTGTCTTCGTCTTTCCATTGGTAATTAAAACCTAAATCAGTTGCAAACCCATTCAAACTGCCGAAAAGAGATTGGCTGAAGTCATGAGCATTATTGAAACTATTTGCTAGATTTCCAGAATAGGTAATATTAAGATTTACAGCAGTATTATTCATGTAGACATCACCTAATACATTTTGAATGGTTCCGTTAAATTTATCAAGTCCGAAATTCACATACGAACCTGGAAATAATAACTTTAAAGTAGCCCCTCCATTGAATTTATGATTGTCGTTTTCAAAGATATTTCGAGCAACAGAAAATCCGACTTCTCCCCAGGTTGATCCATTTAAACGTTGGTTGTAATTGTTACTTATTGTTGTAACATTACCAATAGTTTCTGCATTAATAGCATTACCTAATCGGGGGTCAATATCAATAACGGTTAATTTAGCAAATGCTTTTGTAGCAAAACCAAATGACCATTTATTCAACCTTATGGCAAATCCAGGGCCATGAATTTCAGTATCGATTCGCATATTCACTGGTTTGTTGTCTGCAAAAATCAAATCTTCAATATTATTTGAATTCATTAAATCATTTATACCTACCTTATTATTAGAAACGTTAATGCTCGTGGCAAAAAGTTGCGTTTCAAATTTGGAACTCAGATTAGAAAGTTCGGCAGGATTGATACCTGCATTTAGCATTCCGATTCTTCTAGAAGTACTGATTCCTGAAAAATGATCTTGTGCAGTCATATTCAAGGCTAATAGCGAATAAGAAAGGATTAGTAAGTTTTTCATTTTGGATTTATTTGTGTGATTAACAGAATCAAAGTTACTTTTTTTATCTTAAATAGCATTCCAAATTACATCATTTGGAGTCGGAGCGGTAATTATTATATTTTCTTTTGATACGGGATGTATAAAAACCAATTTTCGAGCATGTAAATGAATACCACCATCAGGATTACTGCGATCAAAGCCATATTTTAAATCGCCTTTGATAGGAGATCCAATGGCAGAGAGTTGGGCCCGAATTTGATGATGTCTGCCGGTATGAAGATTAATTTCTAACGCAAAATAATTCGTTAGTTCGGAAATTATCTTATAGTCTAAACTGGCTAATTTACTTTCGGAAACTTCTTTAAGATGGGCTTTTGAAGAATTATTTTTTTCGTTTCTTTTTAGAAAATGAATCAGTTTGTCTTCAGATTTTAAAGGTTTGTTTTTTACCACCGCCCAATAGGTTTTTTGCGTTTCCCGATTGCTAAACAACTCGTTCATTCTGGTCAGGGCTTTGCTCGTTCTGGCAAAAACGACAATTCCAGTTGTAGGTCGGTCCAATCGATGTACAACCCCTAAAAAAACTTCCCCAGGCTTATTGTATTTGTCTTTGATATATTCTTTAACAACATCGCCTAGTGGTTTGTCGCCCGTTTTATCGCCTTGAACAATATCACCTACACGTTTGTTTATGACAATCAGATGGTTGTCTTCGTGTAGGATTTGGAGGTTGCTTTTATCAGATAGTATTTTCATTTTCAAACTTTAAAAGGATTGTGTTTTCAAATGATACTATTAATATTGTTCACTAGTATTTGGAAAATCACTTGATTTCACATCGGCGACATACTGACCAATGGCTGTAGTCATTCCTTCGTATAAGTTCATATATCGGCGCAAAAATCTTGGACTAAATTCATTATTCATTCCCAGCATATCATGTATAACCAAAACTTGTCCATCAACACCACCGCCAGCTCCGATACCGATCACGGGTATGGAAATGCTTTTGGCAACTTTTTCAGCTAAATGGGCGGGTATTTTTTCTAAAACCAAAGCAAAACAACCTAATTTTTCAAGTAATTTAGCATCTTCCATTAATTTTTCAGCTTCTTCTATTTCTTTGGCGCGAACGGTATAAGTTCCAAATTTATAGATGGATTGAGGGGTTAAACCCAAATGACCCATAACGGGAATACCGGCATTTAGGATTTTTTTAATAGAATCTTTAATTTCGCTTCCGCCTTCCAATTTTACAGCATGACCACCACTTTCTTTCATAATTCGGATGGAAGAGCGCAAGGCTTCTTTAGAGTCTGATTGGTAGCTTCCAAAAGGCAAATCTACGACTACTAAAGCCCTTTCGATGGCTCTTACAACAG
>CALQBR020000287.1 GCA_943328865.2 Sphingobacterium thalpophilum | reverse complement strand
GGGGATGCGATAAAGAGCGAGATTTATTTTCGTCCAGAGAAAGAAGGACATCATTACGCAAGTGAATTGGTATCGCAAATTGCCAACTTAAACAATGGAATTTATTTAGATAGTGATTTGCAAAACTCCTCTAAAACAGATTTCTGTATTGGCGTGTCCGCTTATCCTGAAAAACACATGGAAGCGCCAAGTTTAGATAGCGATATTCATTTTTTAAAACAAAAAATCAATAACGGAGCGGACTATATTATCACCCAAATGTTTTTTGATAATAAAAAGTTTTTTGATTTTGTAGATAAATGCAGAGCAGCAGGTATAACGGTGCCAATTATTCCGGGCTTGAAACCCATTGCAACCAAAAAACAACTCAATTTAATTCCGCATCGATTTAGTGTTGATTTTCCGGATGATTTGATTATGGAAGTAGTTAAAGCAAAAGACAATGAAGCCGTAAAGCAAATTGGAATTGAGTGGTGCGTTGCGCAAAGTAAGGAATTGGTTAAAGCAGGAATTCCGGTTCTGCATTATTATTCTATGGGAAAAGCTGAGAATATAAAGCAAATAGCCAAAGCCATATTCTAATTCCGATACAATCTTATATTCCTAAAAGAATGATTCCGAGGTAAGGTTATTCGAAAATAAAGCCTCGATTTTAGTGGTTAGTTTTTTTTAAAAAAAATTAATAGTTTTGTCCTCGCATTAAAGGGAATAGTATTCTTTTTCTAATGTGTATTAATTTAATTATATTAAATATGAAAAAAATATATCAGAACCTGTTCATTTTCCTGATCACTATTGTTTCAATAACTTCTTGTTCAAATGATGATCAAGGGGCTATAGCCCTTAATGGAGGTGAAGTTTTTCGTTCCCAAGTAGTGACTATCAATTTACCAAATACCAATTTATCACTTAAAGAATACGAAGCAACACTTGATGGTAGAGCAATCACGCTTTCCAGGTCAGAGGATCATAAATTGCTGTTTTTGATGCCTGAAGATGCCGATTTGGGCACCCATACATTAACAATTCCCAAATTAAATGAGGCAACCGTTACTTATGACATCAAGGAAACGGTACTGGATGAAACGCCGGTTAAGACTTTGGATCCTTTATTTGAAAATATAAAAATATACAATCAAACGCTTACCAATGCTACCACTCCCGAAGCATTGAATATGCAGAAAAACATCACTTGCTTCACGAACTACTACAATAATGCTTCAGATGAAGAGAAAACCCAATTGGCGCTGGCTTATAAAGCCAATAAAACCCAATTTGATCAGATTATTTTAAATGATTATAGTAATGTAGAAGGGCGATTAACGAGGGAAGATCGTATTATATTTGGTAAATTTCTTATTGCCGTTGCCTCTATTGAAATTGGCAGTTGGTTAGCTACTAGCGGAGGTCATCCTGGGGTAAGAGCAATGGGGATTGTCATAGCGGGAATAGCTACAACCTCTGCTATCAATTATTACAAACAGTTTATTGAAGTAGAAGTAAAAGAAATAGGTGTTAGTATTGGTTCTATACTAGGTGTAAATCAAAGAAGTAGTGTAGGCAATGCATTGTCATTACAAAATGATGTTTCTTCAACTTTTTCTATTAATACATTGAGAAGAAAATTAAATTCAAGTGATGCTACAGGGACACAATCCGCTGCAATTTCTTTTTTCAAAAGTAGAGAAGCTTATAATTACGTGATTAATAAAGTAAATGCGGCAATACGCTATGTGAATGACAATAATTCCTTTTTTACATTCGAAACTTTTGAATTAGCGGAATTACCTGCGAGTACTCCTGCGAATTTAGGCATTGCTGACCAAGAAATTTTTAAAAAAATCACCTTTAGTGTCAGTCATCCCAATCTTAAACTCGTTTCTTCCTCATTGGAAAGCGATGGTCAATTGAATTTAAGAATTAAAATTATTGGAACTCCTAAAACTTTGCCAGTGGAAACTTTCTTAAATTATAAGTACAGTGATGATTTTAGTAGTTTTTCAGGAAAAATACCACTAATAGTTGAGCAAAATAATCCTTTTATTGGTAATTGGAAATTACTCACATTTAATAATGGCTATTATCCAGGAGAGTTCTACACAATGTCTTATGTATGTTCTAAACCTTATAATGCCTTTACAACTTCTGATGCTACATTTGTTTTTACAACCAATACATTTAGCAATAATCAGACTGTGATCGAAAAGGCATATAATATTACCTATGATGGAGATTGTAAGTTGCTAACTGATGAACCAGATACTGAGTTTACTGAGACTCTCAATCCTCGTGGAACTTATGTTGTTAAAGGGAAGACAGCAACCCTAACCTACTTAACCAATGATGGAGCTATTATAGGTTCGATAAATATGGTTCTTATAGACAGTAATAAATTTCAATTAGAAGGGTCTGTTTATGTTCGCCAATAATCTTGTTACTAATAAAAGCAACAATACTATTTATTGGTTAACTCTCTAAAAATAGTCTCTAAATTTTTATTTTTAAGATTGAGTTGCAGGGTCTTTAATCCGTTTTCATGGGCAAAATCAAAAACAACAGGGCGCATGTCTTGTTCGGATAAAAAGGTAAGCTCCCAAAGCGTATCATGAACATTTTTACAAGAAACTAAATTTGGAATTTTTGCAATCGTATCTTCTTCGATTTTAAAGTCAAAAGCTACTTCAATAGTTTGTTCTTTTTCTGACGAAATCAGAGTGTCTAGTTTTTTATCGGTTACAATTTTTCCCTTGTTAATAATAATGACCCGATCGCAAATGGCTTCTACCTCTTGCATAATATGGGTGGAAAGAAAAACCGTTTTGTCTTTACCGACATTCTTAATCACATTTCTAATTTCTACCAATTGATTGGGATCCAAACCAGTGGTAGGTTCATCTAAAATCAGCACATCAGGGTTGTGCAATAACGCATTAGCTAAACCAATACGTTGGCGGTAACCTTTGGACAATTGACTTATTTTTTTATGACTTTCAGCGGTTAAACCAGTAAGTTCAATCACTTCTTGAAT
>CALQBR020000286.1 GCA_943328865.2 Sphingobacterium thalpophilum | reverse complement strand
GTCCGATAATATCTTAAAAGATGAATTTTTATTGCAACAAGATTTAATGATGATCAGTCTGGAGAGTTGGAAGAATTTAGTGGACTCACAGAGTATTTGGCTTTCAAATATTCCATCTGTTCTGATTGTAAAGCCATAATAATTGGAAGCAGAATAGGTTTTTGGATTTCTGCAAGCAAGTTAAAAAATCGAAACTACATTTCTATTCTAATCATAAAAAATGCCCCCAAACAGTGAGACACTTTATGGGGGCATTTTATTAATTCGAATTTGTAAATTAAAGTACTTATATATTTACACTTTCATGATTTCAGCATCTTTAATCACTAATAGTTCATCTACTTTTTTGATAAAACTATTGGTTAATTGCTGTACCTCTTCTTCGGCACGCTTGCAAACATCCTCTGAAGTTCCGTCTTTTTCTAACTTCTTAATCTCAGTATTGGCATCTTTTCGAACATTTCTAATACCGATTTTGGCATCTTCTGCTTCTGCTTTTGCTTGTTTGGCTAAGTCGCGACGACGCTCTTCTGTCAATGGAGGTACACTAATAATAATAACATCCCCATTGTTCATTGGATTAAAACCAATGTTGGCAATCATAATGGCTTTCTCGATAGGATGCAGCATGCTTTTTTCATACGGCTGAATGGTGATGGTTCTAGCATCAGGAACGTTAAGATTTGCAATTTGAGCAAGCGGTGTTTGCGCACCATAGTAATCTACAAAGACACTTCCTAACATGGCTGGAGAGGCTTTCCCTGCACGAATGTTTAAAAATTCTTTTTCTAAATGCGCAATAGAACCTGTCATAGATTCCTTGGCGCTGTCTAATATGAATTCAATTTCTTCAGTCATTTTCTTCTATTATTCGGTTGTTGGATTTTTAGATCTTTTTGACAATCGATACTATTAAATATAATTTATATGTTTACTATGGTTCCGATATTTTCACCTTCGCAAATTTTCAATAAATTTCCTTTCTTGTTCATGTCGAAAACAACGATTGGCAATTTATTTTCCTGGCTTAAAGTAAAGGCCGTTGAATCCATCACATTTAATCCTTTCTGGATTACTTCGTCAAATGAAATGGTATCAAATTTTGTTGCGTTAGGGTCTTTTTCAGGATCTGCACTATAAATGCCATCTACACGGGTTCCTTTCAAAATGACATCGGCATGAATTTCAACACCACGCAAAACAGCTGCAGTATCAGTAGTAAAATAAGGATTCCCTGTGCCAGCACCAAAAATAACAATCCTGTTTTTTTCTAAGTGACGTACCGCTCTTCTTTTGATATAAGGTTCTGCAATTGCTTCAATCTTCAAAGCTGTTTGTAATCGGGTTAGCATTCCTTTGTCTTCCAAAGCCCCTTGCAAGGCCATTCCGTTGATTACCGTAGCTAGCATTCCCATATAATCCCCTTGAACACGATCCATTCCGTTGCTTGCTCCAGCAACTCCCCTAAAAATATTTCCGCCTCCAATAACAATGGCAATTTCTACCCCTTTGTCATGAATTTTCTGGATTTCTTCAGCATATTCGGCTAATCTTGCAGGATCAATTCCGTATTGTCGATCTCCCATTAGCGCTTCACCACTTAATTTCAGAAGAATTCTTTTGTATTTCATCGCTTGTTTTGTGTTTTTTAGTGGCCTAATAAAACCCTTTCACGGGTTATATCGGTATGTTTTTATTTGATGCAAAGATAGACATATTCTTTTTTTTTGAAATACCGAGGCATACTTTTTATAGATTAACTTTTTATATTTTTTTCTTGTATTTCTTGATGCCAAACTTATGGCAGACTCCAAATTTGCTAAAAGTGATTTAATGAATAATAATTGCCTCATTTTTCACCTCTATAATCTCTGTGAGGTAAAGTAAATCAAACATTAAACTATTTTTTGAGTCAAAAAGGAAGCTTTTGAATCATATTACAAAAGGGTTGTTTGAAATCATTTGTTTGCGACTTTAAATGGTTTTTATATTAAATTTGTTTAACGAAATGAAATTCATCAAACACTGATTAAAACAAAATCAAGTGAAATAAATACCCATAAATATAATTGTATCCATATGAAAACCAGTATTACTCAAAGTTTACGCCATAGTTATAGCTATTCCCAATACCGAAAAATAATCGTTGATTTACTTTTGGAAGAAAAATCAACAGGCAAGGAACAGTCTGAGGATTTGACTCATTATAGTAATTTAAACGAAACTCGGATGCGTCGTCTGGACAAGACCATCACCGTTCCAGCTGAATTTAAGGATAAACTAAGCGCGTTAAAGAAGAATTATATATGGTTGGTTATTGCTGAAGGCTGGTGCGGGGATGCCGCACAATTACTTCCCATTTTCAACAAGATGACAGATGGGTCAGACAAAATTGAATTAAAAATAGTTCTTCGCGATGAAAATGAATCCTTGATGAACCATTTTCTGACTAATGGAGCTAAAGCAATTCCCAAAGTAATCATTTTGGATAAATCAAGCTTAACCGTGGAAGCCAACTGGGGGCCAAGACCAAAAGGAGCCTCGGATTTAATTAAAAACTACAAAGCCAAGTTTGGTCTTATTGATCAAACAGCCAAAACAGAATTGCAATTGTGGTATTTACAGGACAAAGGGCTATCGACTCAAAAAGAATTAATCGACGTAATGTTAGATATTGAAAGCTAGTGGATTAAAAATTTTTTTATTGCTGGATTCGTTTAGGAATTATAATTACTTAAGAAATCAATTTTAAATTCGAGATTGGTTGAGGTTGTTTTGTGAGTTGCTAGCTATTTTAATTGTTAAATGTATCGAACTTAGTTTTCTGCTTCTTTTGTTCATTTCAATTAGAAAAGCGTGTTAAGTGTAAAAAAAGTTTACTAATTTCTAACGATATAAATTTAATTTAGAAACGTATTTGCCTATTACATCAAATTCTAAATTGATTTTTGAGCCAATTATAAACTCTTTAAAATTGGTGTTTTCATAAGTATAAGGTATTATGGCTACACTAAATTCATTTTTTAAAGAATTAACTACAGTCAGGCTAACC
>CALQBR020000285.1 GCA_943328865.2 Sphingobacterium thalpophilum | reverse complement strand
GATTTTTACGAAGGCTCTCGATTTCCTTTTCTAATAGTCACTTTCGATAACATTCCGCCTACTGCTTTGAAACGATTTCGATTTCATGCGGAGCCAAAAGTGATTTATTTTGATGGGGTGGCTCATTTGGAAGGCCGATTTAGAGCTGCTTAAGAATCAAATCCAACAGGTCAGAATAACCTGTTGGTTTTGTTTTTTGCAATAGAGAAAGGATATGGTCAGCACATCATGAATACCCGCTTACTTTTTTTATCCCAACAATTACAATAAGTGGTACCATTATAATCAAAAACATTGATTATTTTAAAGGCATCATTTTCAAAACCGACCTTACATTCTCTAGTATCAATCGGAGTTGAGACGGCTTGGACTACATTTTCATTTTCACATTTATATCCTACATTTCGTTTGTATTCCAAATCAAATCCAAGTTCTTCTTTAATTTGCTTTAAATCCCGCTCTAAAGTCCTGTAGGAGATTATAATATTGTAATTTCTCAAGTACGCCATTATCTCCTTCTTGTTTTTATAATCCACACTGATAAAACTGATTATTCGTTGTAACCTCGAAATACCTTCTGAAAATGCCATTTGTTTTTTTATCAAAAATAACAATTACAAAGACATAATTTGTCTATGCTGTGAATAATTTTGGCTTCATAATAAATCCAATATTTACTTTGTCAATTATCGACTAAGCCAATTTATATATTTGGTTTCTCTAAAATTAAAATCCTTATGGTTTCAGACTTTTCACCTGCCGTTTCTACTGTTATTTGTATTGATTTACTAAATGCTTCTGCGGAAGATATCCATAATTATTGTTTGATGGCTAACGCTGCAAATGGTCTGCAAATGTATCTAAAGCATTTGCATACTTCTTTACACAATGACCCATGGAATAAATTCAATCCACATTTAGTTTATATCGAGGGGGATTATGTGCTGGGTACCATTCGTCAGCAAGAAGACTTGAATAATTTTAAATTAGGTGGGATTGAGATTCTGCCAGATACCGGTATTGATAAATTAGACAAATCGATTTTTAAATTATTAGAAAATCAATTGTTTAAGAATAATAATCTAGAGTTAACACCATTTATGTTATCAACTTTCAATAGGGCATTCCAAAATCTACTAAAAACAAAAAAATATGATACTGTCTTTTTTCATGCTCATATTGAAGTTTCGGGTACTTTGGCTATTCCTATTTTAGTACTATCTCGAAAATACAATTGTGATATTGTGTTTTTGGATTGTGTGAATAAAATAGACGAAAGCCATTTGATATTACATAAAATTTATTATAAAAATCGATTACCGATTGTTTTTGTTTTTAAAGGAATGGATGGATTAGCCTATTTGGGTTGGGATAAAGAATATTTGAATACGCTAAGAAATATAACGCCAATTGGTCTTCAGATGATTGAGAAAAAAGATACTGTAAATGCTATTTTAGATAAAATCAATAACAAAGGTATTTCAAATTTGGATAAGGAAGATATTGCCTTTTTGAATCAATTCTCAAATTCATAAAATTGATGAAGCAACTTTTTATTTTAGACTTAGACCATACGGTTATTTATGGTTCTTTTGCCGAAAGTGAATCGGCAATGTTATTGTTTCGATACCATCAATACTTAACGGTTTATGAACGGCCATTAGCAAGAGAACTGATCAAATTATGCCAGGAAAAAGGAACTGTTATGGTTTATACGACTGCCTTAAGACGATATGCTAAAATGATTTGTAACAGTTTAGACATAAATCCTGTTGAGTTATTGAGTCGTAAAAACTGCCTTATTCAAGATGGAAAACATAAGAAGCAAATCAAAGCGGAGTGGTTGGAAAATTATGATAAAATAGTTATAATAGATGACAGCCCAAATGTTTGGTTAACTGAAGTTAATAAGATTGAATTTTTAGTACCTGACGAATTTAGAGGTAAATTGGAGGACTTGGGATTGCAAAAAATAATTGAAACAATTAAGTAAAAGAAGTGATAGCTATGAAAAAAATAATAATTGAATTATCCGAAAGCCAACATCAAGTAATGATGGAGCATATTCAAAGAGGAAATAAAATTGATTTTGAAGAAGAAACTTTCTCAGGGTATACCATAAAATTGAATACTTGTGAATTTGGTACTTCTCTTGAAATTGATAGGTATGGGGCAATAGATTTGGGAGATGTAAATTGGGAAATTATTTAGAATCTAGTATATGTTGACTGATAAAAAATAGCCCATTTAAGTACTCAATGATTTCTTAAAAACAGATAAATATTTTATGAAAAACGACTTCATTACCATTTCGCTTAGTAATGGTGAAACACCAACTTTTGCCTTAAACTTAAAGGAATTGGAGTTAAAAGACAATTCAGCAATTGAAAATTTAGAGGCCTTTGTTCCATTACAGAACTTAGAGAAAATCACCATTGCCAATTGCGAAAAATTTAAAGACTTATCAGCAATTACAGCCTTTAAAAAACTCCAAGTGCTCTCTCTAGAAAACTGCAAATCTTTATTGGATTTAAGTCCAGTAAATGAGGTGCCAAGCCTTTCAGAAATGGAATGTATTGAGTTTCCAGATTTAGAAATTCTAAAAACGCTTAAAGAAAACACAATAGTTAAAAGCATTGCTATTGTAGAAGATAGAAACTGTTTGCCGGGCTTTTATAAATCGTATGCCAATTTACTTGCGATTTATTTTAAAACGCAAAATTTGATCGATTTAAATCCTTTGGAAAGTCTACAGAATCTAAAATATTTTTCATTGAATTATTGTAATTCGATATCAAATATTGATAGTATTGGCAAACTCCATCAGCTGAATGATTTTAAGCTAGATAATTGCAACAACATACAAGGGATTGAAATATTGACTAAACTAAAGAAACTTAAAAGCATTGACCTTTCGTATTGTGATAAATTAAAAGATTTGGAAGTTGTTTTCGCTATTAAAAAGTTAGAAGTTTTATCTGTTCAAGCTTGTAATTCGATAAAAGCCATTCGCATCAATCGACCACATCATTTAAAACGACTGAGATTGTGT
>CALQBR020000284.1 GCA_943328865.2 Sphingobacterium thalpophilum | reverse complement strand
TTTTGTCATCGTCAATTCCATTTCCTGCAATTTCTTTTTTATTGGTCCATACCACTGATTTCAAATCCTCATGTTCAATATCCACACCAGAATCCACAATGCCGACAATCACTTTTACGCCTTTCTTGTTTTTTAACAATTCGGCATAAGCCCTGTCCACACTCATGCCTGGAATGCTGTCTTTGGCCAAATCCAGGTGACTCCAGCGTTGCAATTGAATTTCGCTGAGTTTTCCTTTTTTAGCTACAGCTTTATCAGCACTTTGAGCAATGCCCGAAAGGGATAATGTTAACGCTACGATAAGCGTTAGATGGGATAATTTTATACGTTTCATTTTATAATTGGGTCTTAAATTCAGAATAGTAAGTCAAAAATACTTAAGGAATGTTACAAGTAAGATAATAATTAACTTTATTTTAGGATGTCATCGCAAGTAAATATTTCTTTTAGCCGCACGCCTTTTTCGGTTTTTTCTACCGTGATGATTTCGTTATGCGCATCGTGTTCCAAGAATAAATAATAATTATGTTCGGCAGCGGCATTCATGAATTTTGCTTTTTCATCCAGCGTTAAAAGGGGACGTGTGTCGTAACCCATCACATACGGAATGGGAATGTGCCCAGCGGTAGGCAACAAATCAGCACAAAAAACAATCGTTTTGTCTTGGTATTGAATATGGGGAATCATTTGCTTTTCGGTATGTCCATCGGCAAAGAAAATCCCAAAACCGAGTTCCGAGGTTGATAGAAAATCGCCTTCTGGCCTTTTGATAAAGTGCAATTGGTCGCTTTGTTGCATCGGTAGCATGTTCTCGGAAAGAAAAGAAGCTTTTTCTCTCGCATTGGGTTTGGTAGCCCATTCCCAATGGTCTTCGTTGGTCCAAAACTTTGCGTTTTTAAATGCAATTTCGTAACCCGTTTTGTCAGCATTCCATTGTACACTGCCACCACAATGGTCAAAATGCAAGTGTGTCATAAAAACATCGGTAATATTGTCTCGATGAAAGCCATATTTGGCTAATGATTGATCCATAGAGTGGATACCCCAAAGGGAGTAATAGCTAAAAAATTTATCGGATTGCTTGTTGCCCATTCCAGTATCAATTAAAATAAGGCGATTGCCTTCTTCAATTAATAGGCAGCGCGCCGCAATGTCAATTAAGTTGTTCGCATCGGCTGGATTGGTCTTGTTCCAAATGGTTTTTGGCACTACACCAAACATGGCACCACCATCTAATTTAAAGTTTCCAGTTTCTATGGGATATAATTTCATTGTAATGTTTTTAGGCAGTCAAAAATAACAAACTGTCGCAAATTACTAAATATGGACTTCTTTTGGACTATTACTATCAATTTTTTCTATCTAAAGATTGTATAAAAATAGCATAGTCTTTTGTTAAGGAATTTTTTTTTGAACTATCTTTGCTGTTTATTTAGACAAAATCAATATAACAATGATAAAAGTATCGGATATCGCTAGAAAAAAAATTGTAGATATGATGAATGACGATGGTTTTGACGCTGCCAAAGATTACGTAAGAGTTGGCGTGAAAAGCGGAGGTTGTTCAGGATTGTCTTATGAATTGAAATTTGATAAACAGATAGGAGAAGACGATAAAATTTTTGAAGACAACAATGTGAAAATTGCGGTTGAAAAAAAGAGCTTTCTATACTTAGCGGGAACAATTTTAGAATATTCTGGTGGGTTAAACGGAAAAGGCTTCGTTTTTAACAATCCAAATGCCAATAGAACCTGTGGGTGTGGAGAGAGTTTCTCTCTTTAGTCAAATGTTGAAAGCCATCATGTCGAAAGATTTGCATTGGCTTTAAGACTTTGGACTTTATAACTTTAAGACTAAAATATGAGTAAATATACAGAAGACGATTTAAAAATCGAACTCGCCAATAAAGAATACGAATACGGATTTTACACCGAATTAGATTCAGAAACCTTTCCTATTGGGTTAAATGAAGGTATTGTTCGCGCGATTTCTTTGAAAAAAGAAGAGCCAGCATGGATGACCGAATGGCGTTTAGAAGCCTTTAGAGCCTGGCAAGAAATGACGGAGCCCGAATGGGCCAATGTCCATTATACAAAACCCGATTTTCAAGCGATTTCCTATTATTCGGCTCCTAAAAAAGCAGATCCCAATAAAAAATTAGAAGATGTGGATCCGGAACTTTTGGCGATGTACAAAAAGTTAGGAATCTCCGTGGACGAGCAAAAGAAAATGAACAATGTAGCGATTGATATCGTGGTAGATTCGGTTTCTGTAGCGACCACTTTTAAGAAAACATTAAATGAAAAAGGGATTATTTTCTGCTCGATTTCCGAAGCGATACGAGAACATCCTGAATTGGTCCAAAAGTATTTAGGAACGATAGTGCCACAGAAAGACAATTTCTATGCCGCTTTAAATTCGGCTGTTTTTTCTGACGGATCGTTTTGTTATATTCCAAAAGGGGTTCGTTGTCCGATGGAATTGTCTACCTATTTCCGTATCAATCAAGGTGGAACAGGTCAGTTTGAAAGAACCTTGTTAATTGCCGATGAAGGTAGTTACGTTTCTTACTTAGAAGGATGCACCGCTCCTAGTCGAGATGAAAACCAATTGCATGCCGCAGTAGTCGAATTGATCGCGATGGATGATGCAGAGATTAAATATTCTACGGTTCAAAACTGGTATCCTGGAAACAAAGAAGGCCTCGGAGGTGTTTTCAATTTTGTAACCAAAAGAGGATTGTGCGAGAAAAACGCTAAAATTTCCTGGACGCAAGTCGAAACTGGTTCTGCAGTAACTTGGAAATACCCGTCTTGTGTGTTAAAAGGCGATAATTCCGTGGGTGAATTTTATTCGATTGCAGTGACTAATAATTTCCAACAAGCCGACACCGGAACCAAGATGATTCACTTGGGGAAAAATACCAAGTCGACCATTATTTCTAAAGGTATCTCGGCCGGAAAATCACAAAATAGTTATAGAGGTTTAGTTAGAATTGGTGCCAATGCCGATAATGCCCGTAACTTTTCGCAATGCGATTCGTTATTAATGGGCAAT
>CALQBR020000283.1 GCA_943328865.2 Sphingobacterium thalpophilum | reverse complement strand
TGCAGTTGATGTTATAGACATTGTAACCCCTACCCTATCCCATTACAAATGTGCCAAAGTAGCCATCAAATCGGGTAAACATGTTTTTATTGAAAAACCGATTTCCAATACGGTCGAAGAAGCCGAAGAGATCATTACTTTGGCTAATGAATATAAGGTTAAAGGCCAGGTTGGTCATGTTGAAAGATTCAATCCCGCTTTCATAGCTACCAAAAACATGATTGAAAACCCCATGTTTATTGAAACCCATCGTTTAGCAGAATTCAACCCGCGTGGAACGGATGTTCCAGTAGTTTTGGATTTGATGATTCACGATATTGATGCTATTTTAAGCGTGGTCAACTCCGAAGTAAAAAATATTAATGCTAGCGGAGTTTCGGTTATCAGTGAAACCCCTGATATTGCTAATGCAAGGATTGAATTCGAAAATGGTTGTGTGGCAAACTTAACAGCAAGCCGGATTTCACTAAAGAACATGCGAAAATCACGATTTTTTCAAAAAGACGCCTACATTTCAGTAGATTTTCTAGAAAAAAAATGTGAGGTCGTAAAAATGAAAGAAGCGCCAGAAGTTCCTGGTGATTTCGATATGATTCTACAGAATGCAGAAGGGGTAAAAAAACAAATCTATTTCGCTAATCCTGAAGTAGAACAAAACAATGCCATTTTAGATGAACTGGAATCTTTTGCAGATGCTATCAATCAAAACACTACGCCCGTGGTAACTTTAGAACAAGGAACCAATGCCTTAAGAGTTGCTTATCAGATTATCGATTGCTTCAAAAAATAACTCCTTAATCATTTAAAAGTTTCGTCTGTAAACTTTAATCTAAACCTATAAAATAGAATCCATGAAAACTATAGCTGTAATTGGAGCAGGAACAATGGGCAACGGGATTGCACATACCTTTGCTCAAAGTGGTTTTACCGTAAAACTTATTGATGTTTCCGAAAAATCTTTGGATAAGGGTATGGCAACTATCGCCGCTAATTTAGAACGTATGGTATCTAAAGGAACGATTACCAAAGAAGAGCAATTAAAAACTATCAGTAATATTATCACTTACACAGACCTTAAAGACGGGGTTGTGGGGGTTTATTTAGTCGTTGAGGCTGCTACTGAAAATGTAGATTTAAAACTTAACATTTTCAAACAATTAAACGATGCCTGTTCTCATAACACCATTTTAGCCACTAATACCTCTTCTATTTCAATTACACAAATTGGGGCTGTAGTCGCTCATCCAGAACGCGTTATCGGTATGCATTTTATGAATCCAGTACCCATCATGAAATTAGTTGAAATTATCCGTGGCTACAATACTTCGGATGAAGTGACTAAAATCATTATGGAACTATCCGTAAAGCTAGGAAAAACACCTGTCGAGGTAAATGACTATCCAGGTTTTGTAGCCAATCGAATTTTGATGCCTATGATTAACGAAGCAATCGAAACACTTTATAACAAAGTCGCTGGTGTTTATGAAATTGACACAGTAATGAAATTAGGGATGGGGCATCCAATGGGACCACTACAATTAGCTGATTTTATAGGACTTGACGTTTGCTTGGCGATATTAAATGTGATGTATGACGGTTTTAAAAACCCGAAATACGCACCTTGTCCGTTGTTGGTAAATATGGTTCGTGCTGGAAAATTAGGTATCAAATCTGGAGAAGGATTTTATGATTATGCTGAAAGCAAGAAAGCTGAAAAAATTGCAAAAATGTTTTCATAATCCAACTTTTTTCAAAATTACAAAATGGCAAAAATCGTCCCTTTTCGAGCACTTCGGCCTACCCGAGACAAAGTAAGTCTAGTTACTTCGCGTTCTTATGAGGAATATTCCGCGGCTGAATTGGCTTCGCAATTGGATTTCAACCCCTTGTCGTTTTTACATGTTTTAAACCCAGCTTACACCAACCAGCAGAAAATTCCTTTTGAAAAAAGATTTAAACAAGTTCATCAAAAATATAAAGAATTCAAAGAGGAGCATATATTGGTTCAAGACCAAAAACCTTGTGTTTACTTGTATAAAATTGTCTCTAAAAATCATTCTTTTACTGGAATTATCGTTGGCACTTCGGTAGCGGATTACAACAACAACCTCCTCAAAAGACACGAAGATACGCTTGAATATCGAGTCGAATTGTTTAAGGATTACATCAAATATGCTGGTTTTAACACCGAACCTGTTTTGATGACCTATCCCGATTCTATTGATATTGCGCGTTGGATCGCCTTAAGAGAAGAAAATAATCCTGATTTTGAGTTTTCAACAACGAGTAAAGACATTCACTATTTATGGAAAATAGAGGATGAAAATGAAATCAAATGGCTACAAAGCGTTTTTGAAGAAATCGGCGACTTATATATCGCTGATGGCCATCATCGTTCTGCTTCTGCAGCCTTGTTATATGAACAAAACAAACATTTAGACCTTGAAAACCTCAAATATTTTATGAGTTTCCTTATAGCGGAAAGCAATGTAAAAATATATGAATATAATCGGTTGATTAAAGATTTGAATGGGTTGAGCAAAGAAAATTTTATAATTAAATTATCCGAATACTTTGTAGTAGAAATCAAACCCGAAAAAATATTTCAACCTACTGAAAAAAAGCAATTTGGCATGTATTTGGATGGTGATTTTTATGCCTTATATTTAAAAAACGACAAAAAGGATTTCGATTCCATTTTAAGTAGTTTAGATGCTCAGATATTATATGAAACCGTCCTTTTACCAATATTAGGAATTGAGGATTTGAGAAATGATGAACGTATTGAATATATTTCGGGTAAACAATCTGTTTTAGATCTAAAAAACAAAGTGGATAGCGAAGCTTTTAAAATTGGATTTCTTTTATTTCCTTCCAATATCAATGAAATCAAAGCTATAGCAGATGCTCATTTGATTATGCCACCAAAAAGCACGTATATCGAGCCCAAATTTAGAAGTGGATTGATGGTTTATGAACTTTAAATCCCAATCGATGGATTTTAATCTTAAAAAATAAAAAATGGCAATAGCTGAAAATTTGCACTCCATAAAAAATACTTTAT
>CALQBR020000282.1 GCA_943328865.2 Sphingobacterium thalpophilum | reverse complement strand
CCTTTGATGAATTACTTAAATAAATGCTTGAACCATTGACCGAAATTTTTCTTCCAGATAAAAAATGCTGAAGGTCGAAAATCAGGTCTTTTATCAAAATTATCAAAAATTTCAGAAAAAGTGGTTCCCTTTACAAACTCAAGTGATTTCCATTTATGGGGTTCTAAATAGAAAAAATTACTCATGCTTTTATAATTTTTTTCATTTACCAATTCCCATTTCTCAATAAAACTATGAACATCAATATCCACATCATGCCCCCAATTACTGAACTTCATCAGTAATTCTTCCTTTGTTCTAGAGAGACATTCATGCAGAATTAGCGAATCCTGATAAATAACTTTCTTTTTGGTATTTCTACCCAATTTATAATCTGGATAATTTGTTACGGCCATGATTTTTGTGGCTTGGTCAACATATAAAAATCCACCTTCCACTCTTTTATAAAGATTAATTAGAAAGGGGGATATTTGCACGGGAGTCTTCGCTGGATTATTTAATAAATAATTTTTTGATTTTAAAAAAGCGACAAACGACTTAAAATCTAAAAAATATTCATCCGCATCTAATTGAACAAGCCAGTTGCCAACGCCCATTTTTTCTGCGAGCATCTTGCGTTCTCGAACTTCACATTGCATCGCTGTTAATTCAGGGCAATAAAAATGATCTTCATAAATCTCAATTTTGGAATCAACATCAAAATATTTTATCCATTGAAAAAAGTCCTCTTTAATTTCAATAACCGCTCCGTTCCAAGTTTTTCTATCCTTGTCAACAGCTAGAAAAATGGTATCCGATTCTTTGTAAATTTGGGGTAAGGAATTTCTAAGTAATTCATAATCGTATGAAACCAAAAAACCTACTTGTATTTTCTTCATTTGTCTTAATTTACTTGACAAAGATAACATTATTGATTTTATTTAAATATTAATATTAGTTTTGCATTTAAGAAATCGATTTGATCAAATAATTCCTATTTTTCAGTCAAAAAAACTAAATTAAAGCATCATGTTAATCCCAGAATTATCTGTTATCATGCCCGTTTATAATGCTGGTAATTATTTGAGTGAAACCATAGAAAGCATTCTAAATCAAACCCATACTGGTTTTGAGTTTATTATTCTTAATGACAATTCTACAGATAACAGCTTAGCTATTATCCAAAGGTATATGGCGAAAGATTCCAGAATTATCCTAATAAATAAGCTCCAAAATATGGGTCCTGCAAGCCTAAGAAATGAAGGTTTTGGTACTGCAAAAGGAGAATTTATAGCCTTAATGGATGCTGATGACATTGCTTTACCAACACGTTTTCAAAAACAAATTACTTTACTTAAGAACAATCCCGAAATTGGTGTTTGCGGTACATGGTTTACTTTTTTTGGAGCAAAAAAAAATAAGATTATCAAACATAGTGAACAGCATGATAACATAAAAGTTTCGTTCTTAAATAGTTGTGGCATTGGAAATCCTACTGTTATGCTTAGAAAAGACGCTTTATTTGGATTACAATTTGATGACGACTATGTTCCTGTTGAAGATTATGATTTATGGAGCCGTTTATTGGATAAAACAAAATTTTACAACATTCAAGAATCATTGTTAAAATACAGACAGCATGACGCTAATATTAGTAAAACAAAAATTGAAAATGTAAATCGTTCTATTCGGAAAGTAAAAATAAGCCAATTGAGTGCCTTTGGTATTGAAACTACCGACAGTAAAATTGATTCCTATTTACATGCCGTTTCATTAAAAAAAGGACTTAATCCAGAAGAAATTATTGAAGTAATTAAATCCTCAAAATTGATACTTGCTCAAAACAAAAAATTAGGAAAATATAACCAGGAACTACTAGAAAAACATATTTCTAAAACCTTAATCCGAGTGATTAGAAACGCCAAAACCAATAACATATCATTTTACAAGCATTTAAAAAGCAATGAAAAAGAACTGTTTCATAAAATTAACAAATTGGACAAAACAATATTATTTTTTAAATCGGTTATTGGGTAAATAACTTATTGCTTTATTTGCTTATTTATAAAGTCGTTAGATTATTTGATAAAATTAAATCTCAAATAAAACATATAAATATTGTAATTCACCTTAATAATTAAACTAAGAATCATTATTCATTACAAATATTGATCAATCCCATTTTTAATTTTAACTACCTGATTTGCAATGGTATTTTTTTGAATCGAATTATTCAATTCAAAATTATGTTTCGAATTAACCTTGTGATATAAATGATATACTATTGCTGCATATCTTAGCCTTTTTGACTTAATTCCATTGTTTCCTATGCGAATTACTAAATCAGAATCTTCCCTACCCCATCCTTCAAAATCTTGATTATAACCATTTACCGCAATAAAATCTTCACGCCAATAGGATACATTACAACCTCTAAATTTTTTAGAAATTCCCTTATGGGATTGATACAAATTAGATAAGAAAGGAAAATGTAGGGTTCTTGTTTTATTCTTAATTTCTTTTGAAAAGAAATTAAACTTAATTTTTTTGTTTTCAAAAACACTATCAACAAAATCAGGTAAAATATTCACTCTTGAACCGTAAAGATAAACGCCTCTTCTGGCAAAACAGACATGGTCTTCAATAAATCTGGAATGCATAATACAATCTCCATCAATCTGAATAATATAATCTGCCATCGTTCCTGCCACTGCTTTATTCAAAATTTTTGATTTTCTAAAACCTAAGTCTTCTTGCCAAAAATGTTTGATAGCAATATTGTTTTTATTTTGAAAATCTACTATCAAATGTTTGGTTTGTTCGGCAGAACCATCATCTGCAATAAGAATTTCATTTGGCATAAGCGTTTGCTTAATAAGACTTTTAAGCACTAAATCAAGTGATTCTGGCCAATTGTAGGTTGAAATTAATAGTGCTATTTGCATTAATTAGTATGTTTTCTTTTTATAATTTACCCTTTTGTTTTTCATTTAAGCAAAAGTATTCAAATTAGAAATTATCTGTAAAAAAAATAATATTTAATATTTTTTACCAAATCAGATGTTCTTAAAACTTTATAAATAATTT
>CALQBR020000281.1 GCA_943328865.2 Sphingobacterium thalpophilum | reverse complement strand
GTAAGTACTAATACTCCTTCTGAAACAGCAGGAACAGTAGTTACAGTTACTGCTACAGCCTCAGAAGCTGTATGTGCTGATCAAACAATTACTGTTGACGTAACTGGTACAGGTATTACTGAAGCAGATTATACGTTAAGTAATACAACAATCACAATTCCTTCGGGAGCTACTACTGGTTCGGTTACTTTTACAGTAGTAAGTGACAATGCGGTTGAGGCGCTTGAAACAGCGGTATTAACAATTAGTAATCCTTCATCAGGAATTGCTTTAGGAACTACAACTACTCAAAATATCGCAATCAGTGATTTCGTATTTACACTACAGGTATTACATGCTTCAGATTTCGAAGGTGCTGTTGAAGCAGTTCAAGATGCGCCACGTTTTGCAGCAATTGTAGACCAACTTGAAGAAAGCCATGTAAATACAATTAAACTTTCATCAGGAGACAACTATATTCCAGGGCCATTTTTAAGTTGTGGTGAAGATTCTTCTCTTTCTCCAGTATTAAAAACTGCCTATGAAAGTTATTACAATACAACTTTTTCTAGCAGTGCAGTAAACTTGTTGCCAAGCATTGGTCGCGCAGATATTTCTATTTTGAACTTTATTGGTATAGAAGCGTCAGCACTTGGTAATCATGAATTTGATTTAGGTACAACAGAAATTAGAAACATCATTCGCGGTGCCAATTCATCATCAACTGTTAGATCATGGTTTGGTGCTCAATTTCCATACTTAAGCTCGAATCTTAATTTTAGTGGTGATTCAAATTTATCTGCCATCGCAACAACAGATCGTTTGAGATTAAATACGAGCTTCATGTCTAATCCTTCTGAAGCAGTTACTGCTAATACCAATAAGTCAAAATTGGCGCCATCAACTATCATTATGAAAGGTGGTCAAAAGATTGGTATCGTAGGTTGTACAACACAAATATTAGCAAGCATTTCTTCCCCAGGTGCAACAACTGTAACTGGTGGTGGTGAAAACAACATGACTGTATTGGCAGGAATAGTACAGCCAGTTGTAGATGCTTTAATTGCTGATGGATGTAATAAAATTATTCTTCTTTCTCACTTACAACAAATTGATTTCGAAAAAGATCTTGCTACAAAACTATCTGGTGTAGATATTATCATTGCTGCTGGTTCAAACACATTATTAGCGGATGCTAATGACCGTTTGCGTGCAGGTGATGTAGCTGCTGGAACGTATCCTTTCCTTGCAACAGATTTTGCTGGAAAAACAGTACCTGTTGTAAATACAGATGGTAATTACAAATACGTAGGACGATTAGTAGTTGATTTTGATTCAGATGGTAACTTAATCCCATCGTCAATCAATGAGGCTGTTTCTGGTGTTTATGCTGCCGATGCACAAGGTTTAAATGATGTTTGGGGAGCCAATGTTGCCAATGCTTATGCAGTAGGTACACGTGGATACCAAGTAAAATTATTATGTGACGCTATTGGAAATGTAATTACATCAAAAGATGGTAATCTTTTTGGTAAAACAGCTGTATTCCTTGAAGGAAGAAGAAACATTGTGCGTACTGAAGAGACTAATCTAGGAAATTTAACTGCCGAAGCCAATTTATGGTTGGCTAAACAGTATGATTCTACAACTGTGATCTCTATTAAAAATGGTGGTGGTATCCGCTCTGCAATAGGTAATGTAATCGCGGTTGGTAGTGATTTAACTTTGTCTCCACCTATTGCTAATGTATCTGCAGGTAAATTATCTGGCGATATTTCTCAATTGGACATTGAAAATTCATTGCGATTTAATAATAAACTTTCATTAGTGACACTTACAGCAAGTGGCTTAAGATCAGTATTAGAACACGCTGTTGCAGGAACAACTGCAACTGCAACTCCAGGTCAATTTGCACAAGTAGCAGGTGTTAGATACAGTTATAATTTCAGTAATGCTGTAGGATCAAGGATTCTGAATGCTGTAATTACAGATGCCAATGGTAATGTAATTGACACTTTAGTGGTTAATGGTGTTACTCAAGGAAATTTATCAAGAACTTTTAGAGTGGTTACTCTAAACTTCCTTGCTGGAGGTGGGGATAGTTATCCATTTACTTCGGGAACAAATAGAGTTGATTTAGATGCATTACCTGAACAAGGTCCAGCCGCTGCTTCATTTACAACTGCTGGTTCTGAGCAAGATGCCTTTGCAGAATACATGAAAAATCAATACAGCACCACTCCTTATGGTTTAGTTGAAACCGCGATAGCACAAGATTGCAGGATTCAAAGAGTTCCTGCTCGTGCAGATAGGGTATTGCCTTTAAACCCAGGGACCAATAGTACATTGTCAATCACTATTGGTACAAATATTACTGAATCTCAATTGTTTGCAGCTCTAAGTGGAACACCACAAACAGGTGGTACATGGAGTCCAGCTATTTCAGGTTCAGGAGTATACACTTACACGATTACTTCTGAATCATGTCTAGGATCCGCTTCTGCGACTGTAACGGTAACTCAAACGATACCAACAACAATGAGTTTTTGTCAAGGTGCAAAAGTTTCCAATGCAGTTGGTTCCACAACTTTGAAATTCTATACTGCTGCAACAGGAGGTTCTCCTTTAGTTGGAACAACTGCTTTAACTACTAAAACTTTGTATGCAACTCAAACTGTAAATGGTAATGAAATTTTGCCTAGAGTAGCAGTTGCGATAACAGTTAATGCTTTGCCAACAGAAGTTCTGGGAACTATAACTAGTAATACTCCTACAACTACTGGTTTTGCTGCTGCAATTTTAGCCGTTGGACCCTATGTAGGTAAAACGACTACTGTTTCATATAGATTGCCTGCTCTTGTTGACACTAGTCTTTCTTATTATTGGACAGTGCCAGCTGGGGTTAGCATTGTTGGTCAAGCGGAAGGGGTTACTTCTATTACTCAAACCGGTGCTGATGCTAATGTTTTAAATGTTAATTTCAGTGGTGTTGCTTCTGGAATTGGAACCATTGGCGTTATCAAAGTGCAAGCACAAAATAATTCTGGTTGTATTGGTACCGCAAAATCAATAACGGTTTCAAAAATTTTGC
>CALQBR020000280.1 GCA_943328865.2 Sphingobacterium thalpophilum | reverse complement strand
GCACTGTAAAATAGACGGTTCTTGTTGCAACACCCCATCACCGGCGCATGAATTTTGTTACCGCCATCAGTGTTACGAAACCACCAAACAAGTGGTAAAATTACTGGGGATTCCCGAAGGAAAATACAGCCAGACTTTTCAATCCCGATTGGCAGGCGACAAATGGCTGACACCTTATACCGATGTGGAAGTAAACAAAATGCCCGAAAAAGGGATTAAAAAATTAGCCGTAGTAACGCCCGCTTTTGTTTCGGATTGTTTGGAGACATTAGAAGAAATTGCCATGGAAGCCAATCATGAATTTAAAGAACACGGCGGAGAAGAATTTATGGCTATCCCGTGTTTGAATGATGGAGAGGAATGGTGTGAGGTTGTCGGAAATTGGATTAATGAGTGGAATGAAAAATAAAGTTTATCTTTTTGTTTGAACTTTAAACTAGAAAAATGGAATACTACAATTACCTAAAATCGCTTCACCTCATATTTGTAATCACTTGGTTTGCCGGATTGTTTTACATCGTGCGTTTGTTTGTATACCAAATTGAGGCCAATGATAAGCCTTCCCCTGAAAAGGAAATACTACAAAAACAATACAAAATAATGACGTATCGGTTGTGGTATATTATCACTTGGCCCTCCGCGATTTTGGCCAGTATTTTTGCCTTTTGGATGTTGTTCTTCACTGATATTGGAAAAGCTTGGTTGCAAATGCCTTGGATGCATGTGAAATTAGGATTTGTTTTTTTATTGTATTTATACCATGCAAAATGCCATCAAATCTATTTACAACTGCAAAATGACCAAGTAAAATACAGTTCCAATTTTATGCGCTTGTGGAATGAAGGCGCTACGATTATTCTCTTTGCCGTAGTATTTCTTGTTATCCTAAAAAATGCGCTCCATTGGATTTATGGAGTGCTGGGGATATTCTTGTTTTCAATTACCATCATGCTTGGCTTTAAAATGTATAAAAAAATTCGGGAGAACAAGCAATCCTAAATCATGGAAAAAAAATTCAAAATGTCAATGCTTTCCTTACGAATCCGGATCTTCTTTTCGATGATTGTATTGGTATTGATCGCTTCCATTTTGATGGCCTCTATTTCTATTATTCAGTTTAAAAATGAAGCCAAAGAATACCATCAGGAACGGTTGGAAAACAAAGAAAATGCGATAAAGGAGCACATCAATTATGTCCTATCCACTACCACCTATCCACTCACTTCGAATAATTTAGCTTTAATTTTTAAAGATAAAATCCATGAATTAGCAGACATTCACAATCTCGAAATTAATATTTATAACTTAGACGGTCAATTATTGAAATCTTCTAAGGCTTCGTTTTCTGTCGATACCATTTCCCCTCCAATTCCAAAATACATCCTGAAACTCGTTCAGTCGTCGATCGAAAAAAGATATGTGGATATTAAAACATTTGAAGGTAAAAAAAATCGTTCCTCCTTCAGTCAAATCAAAGACAATAAGTTTAAACCACTCGGCATTCTGAATATTCCCTATGTAGAAGATGATGGTTTTTATGAAAAAGAATTGACCCACTTCTTGGTTCGATTGGGGCAAGTCTATTCCTTTATGTTGTTGATTGCTTTTGCGTTGGCCTATTTTCTTTCGACTTACATTACAAAATCCCTAAAAACCATTTCTGATAAGTTAAGCGAAACCAGCTTGAATCAAAAAAATGAAAAAATCGTTTTGGAAGCCAATAGTAAAGAAATCAATTTACTGATAACCGCTTACAACGCAATGGTTGATGAACTCGAGCAAAGCGCCATCAAACTTGCTCAAAGCGAACGGGAAGAAGCTTGGCGCGAAATGGCCAAACAAGTCGCCCATGAAATTAAAAACCCACTTACCCCAATGCGTTTGACGGTTCAGAGTTTTCAGCGGAAATTTGATCCAAACGACCCTGATTTGAAACAAAAACTCAACGATTACTCCAAAACATTGATACAACAAATTGACACGATGAGCTCAGTGGCTTCCGCTTTTTCAAATTTTGCCTCGATGCCCGCACAACAAAATGAAACTTTGGATGTCGTCAATGTCGTAGAATTGGCACTAGATATTTTTAATGCAGAATTCATAACCTTCGAAAGCGATGAGAAAGTGATCATTACCAAAATGGATCGAACACAATTGATTCGAATCATCACCAATTTGGTTAAAAATGCGATTCAAGCCATTCCAGAAGCGCAGGAAGAAAAATCGATTTTGGTCACAGTCAAAAAAGAAGAAAATAATGTCTTAATTGTCGTAAAAGACAACGGCGTGGGGATGGAAAAAGAAAACCTGCATCGGATATTCGAACCAAAATTCACTACAAAAAATAGCGGAATGGGTTTGGGCTTAGGAATTATAAAAAATATCATTGAAAATTACAAAGGAACAATTACATTTGAAACGGAATCTGGAAAAGGAACTACTTTTACGGTGTCTCTTCCTATTATAAATGCCTAACATTTTAAAAATGAATTACGAAAATATTTTAATTGAACACAATGAAGCAATAGCAACTGTGACGATTAATCGCCCTGCCAAGCTAAATGCTTTGAATAAAGCAACCATTGCGGAATTGCATCATGCCTTTGCCGCTTTAGAAATGAATCCTGAAGTCAGTGTGATTGTGCTAACTGGCAGTGGTGAAAAAGCTTTTGTGGCAGGAGCTGATATCTCGGAATTTGCACATTTCTCTGTGGAACAAGGCGCTGAACTCTCAGCACAGGGTCAGCAGTTACTATTTGATTTTGTTGAAAATTTAAAAACCCCTGTAATCGCAGCGGTAAATGGTTTTGCTCTTGGCGGCGGACTGGAATTGGCGATGGCTTGTCACTTTAGAGTGGCTTCAGACAATGCTAAAATGGGATTACCAGAAGTTTCTTTAGGTGTTATTCCTGGTTATGGCGGCACCCAACGTTTGCCTCAATTAGTAGGAAAAGGACGCGCTATGGAAATGATTATGACTGCAGGCATGATTAACGCCGAGGAGGCCAAAACTTATGGATTGGTGAATCATGTAGTGCCACAAGCCGAATTAATCCCCCTTTGTAATACCCTTGC
>CALQBR020000279.1 GCA_943328865.2 Sphingobacterium thalpophilum | reverse complement strand
GGGTGCAAAAGTACAACTTCTTTTTAATCTCGCAAGTTTTTTTGAAAGTTTTTTTTGAAAATTATAATTCTCAGTTTTTACCCCCTATTTACCCACGAAATATTTTTAAGAACTTAATCCCTTTCGGGTCGGCAAAGATAATTACTTTTTATTCCCTGGCAACTATTTCTCTAATTATTTTTAATTAGATTTTTTAACACCATGTCAATATCAATTTACCTATCTCTACGTTAATGCGGGTGCAAAAATAAAGCGTTAATTCTATTTAACAAGCTTTTTTTAATGTTTTTTTAATGTTAATTTCACCCAAAAACCTAAAACACTGAAAACAAGTTTTTTGGAGGTAGGAGTTTTTTTGTAGCTAAGATATTCTTTTAGGAAAACATGCCTTTTGAAGGGAAAAACATTACTAAATATGCCTCGAAACAATCCCTAGCCCCGAGTGAAGTGAAAATCCTTTGGCTTTTTTTAAGCCAAAGATTGTAGCGGAAAGCGGGAACAACAACACCAAATTGGCACAGAAATAACTGCTCCTTGAAAAAACAGTATTACTTCTTACTAGCTTTAGCATACCAATAATCTGAAAGATGGTCATAATCTATAGGTAGTGCCGCTTCTTTTTTAATTAATTTATCGCTATTGAAGGCGCGCTGTAAAATTGTTTCAATCAAATAATCTTCGTTAACCTCGTAAGGACTGTACTTTGTTTTGAGGTTTATATCAAACAAACGAGCCGTATTGTTGGACCAAAAAGCTTTCCAACCACTTTTATGTTCTTTAATAAGGTCGAAAGTAGTGATTCCAGTCTGACGATGAATTAGTTTTACTAAGATCTGGCCCTGTTTACGGGATAGTTTTTTAAGTTTATCTGTAAATTCATTCTCAATATAGTCTTCCACAATCTTAAAATACTTTCTTTTTTCCCGATTCGTTTTAAGACCAGCCATGTTTTTATTCAACAATACCAACCTTTCAGAAGCAATTCTAGCATAAGGATATACTTTGTAAACCCTATTTTTTAACAATAGAAATTGTTTTTTTTCTTCAGCGTCTAACTTATCCTTATGAATAATAACTTCCTCCAACATTACTGGCTCACTAAGGATGGTATCATTTTCTTCTAAAACTTCTTCGGATATTATACTGTCTTTTTTTACAACTTGTCCAATGGTCGAAGATGTGATGAAGAAAATAATTAAAATATACTTGAATAGATTCATTTGAAAAGTTATTTGTTTGTCAAAATTATACATTATATATAACAATGTGATACCAAATTTATAAATTAGCAAAAAATTATTTTATGACTACAAAATCGATATTGAAAGAAACCTCCCTTACTTTTTTAGAACAATATTTAAATAATGCCTCCCCTACTGGTTTTGAAGCGGAAGGTCAAAAAATATGGATGGATTATGTAAAACCTTACGTTGATACTTTTATTACAGATATCTACGGAACTGCCGTTGGAGTGATTAATCCGGATGCCCCTTACAAAGTAGTCATCGAAGGGCATGCCGACGAAATTGCCTGGTATGTGAATTACATTACTGATGATGGTTTAATCTATGTGATTCGTAATGGAGGAAGTGACCACATGATTGCCCCTTCCATGCGTGTCAACATTCATACTAAAAAAGGAATTGTAAAAGGCGTTTTTGGTTGGCCAGCGATTCATACGAGAAACAGAGGGAAAGAAGAAACCCCCAAAATAGAGAATATCTTTATTGACTGTGGTTGTGAAACCAAAGAAGAAATAGAAAAATTAGGCATTCATGTGGGTTGCGTAGTGACTTATCCTGATGAATTTATGATTTTGAATGGCAATAAATTTGTTTGTCGCGCTATTGATAACCGTATGGGTGGTTTTATGATTGCCGAAGTAGCCCGATTGCTGCACGAGAATAAAAAGAAACTGCCTTTTGGATTATACATCACCAATTCAGTTCAAGAGGAAGTGGGACTTCGCGGTGCTGAGATGATTACACAAACCATTCGTCCAAACGTAGCTATAGTTACTGACGTCTGCCACGATTCGACGACACCTATGATTGAAAAGAAAATTGAAGGGGATACTAAAATTGGTAAAGGACCCGTAATTACGTATGCTCCAGCAGTACAGAATAATTTAAGAGAGTTGATTATTAAAACCGCCGAGGATCATGAAATTCCTTTCCAACGCTTGGCTTCCTCTCGTGTTACAGGAACCGATACCGATGCTTTTGCTTACAGTAATGGCGGTGTGGCTTCGGCTTTAATTTCCCTTCCGTTGCGTTATATGCACACTACGGTAGAAATGGTGCACCGCGAGGATGTAGAAAACGTGATCAAACTTATTTATGAAAGTGTATTAAACATAAAAAACAACGAAACGTTCTCTTATTATAAATAAGTCGAAAGTTTAAAAGTCGTAAAGTAAAAAGTCTAAAATCAGTGATCGGTAATTTAGATCAATGCGTTGAATGGTTTATTAAACTTTTTAAGACACGACAGCAAACCGAATTCATTACTTCAATAATAATACACCAACTCATTTTGTACACCAAGGGCTAAATTCAATTTTAGCCCTTTTTTATTTACTCCGTCACGTTTTGGTAGTAAAAATATAAATTTTAAAAATTTCAAAAACTAAATATACTGTCACAAAAGAGCCTACTATTCAACACTCAAAAACAACAGAATAGTGCCCTCTACAAATTAAAATCCTATTTTTGTGCTTAATCCCTTGATTTTAATCTTTACATAATGAAATACATTTATATCATGCTCAATATTTTTGTGGGCGCTTTGCTTTGGTCAGTCATAAATCCCAAAGAACCCTTTACTTGTTTGCTGGAAATTGCGCCGGCTATTATAGGATTATTTGTTTTGTTGTTTACTTTTAAGAGATTCCGTTTTACTAATATTGCCTATTTCCTGATTTTGATTCATTGCCTCATTCTGTTTGTGGGCGGACATTACACTTATGCCGAAGTGCCTTTATTTGATTACATTAAGGATTTTTTTCATCAAAGCAGAAACAATTACGATAAAGTGGGGCATTTTGCTCAAGGTTTGGTTCCCGCTTTAATTATTC
>CALQBR020000278.1 GCA_943328865.2 Sphingobacterium thalpophilum | reverse complement strand
TTTTATTTGTGTTGCGATTATTGGCATTAAGTGCTTTAATTGTGGCGATGGCAAGACCAAGAACCGTTGATATCAGCAGTAAAACCAAAACCACCAAAGGAGTCGATATCGTTATGGCAATTGACGTTTCGGGAAGTATGTTGGCCAAGGATTTAAAGCCCAACCGAATGGAAGGGTTGAAGGTGGTTGCCGAGAGTTTTGTGGAGGCAAGACCCAACGACCGCATTGGACTTGTGGTTTATGCCTCTGAAGCTTATACCAAAACGCCCGTAACGAGTGACAAAGCAGTTGTTATGGATGCGATTAAAAGCATTAAATATGATAATGTTTTAGAAGATGGAACTGGTATTGGAATGGGTTTGGCCACAGCTGTCAACCGATTGAAAGAAAGTAAGGCCAAGAGTAAAATCATTATTTTATTGACCGACGGGGTTAATAATGCAGGGTTTATTGAGCCAGAAACCGCTTCGGATATTGCTAAAGAATATGGCATTAAAGTCTACACCATTGGAATTGGGACGAATGGAATGGCTGAGTTTCCGTATGCCATTGCTCCAAATGGACAGTTTCTATTCAAAATGATGCCTGTAGAAATAGATGAAACTTTAATGCGGTCTATTGCGAAAAATACAGGAGGGAAATATTTCAGAGCCACCAGCAATAAGAAGTTAGAGACCATTTATGATGAAATTAATAAGCTGGAAACAACCGAAATTGAGGAACTGAAATTCTATGATTTTGACGAAAAATTCAGGCCTTTTGTAATTCTTGCCGCTTTATTGTTGTTGATAGAAATTGGATTGCGAAACACGATTTTCAGAAGTTTTATTTAGTATGTACGAATTAGACGAAAAAATATATTTATACCTTTTGTTGCTACTGCCAGTTTTGGTATTGCTTTTTCTATACAACCAATATTGGAAGCGAAAAAAGCAACGCGAGTTTGGAGATTTGGAGTTGGTTAAAAAGTTAAGTCCAGAACAATCCTTGTCCAAGTCTGTTTTGAAATTTGTGGTATTGCTTTTGGCTTTTGCCTGCCTAATTATCGGATTGGTCAATCCGAAAATAGGAACCAAAACAGAAACGGTGAAGCGCGAAGGGATTGAGGTTGTTTTTGCTATTGATGTTTCCAAAAGCATGCTTTGTGAAGATATAGCGCCCAGTCGTTTGGAGAAAAGCAAACAAATCGTTTCACAAATTATCAATCAACTCGCAGGAGACCGAATCGGAATCGTTGCTTACGCGGGAAGTGCATTTCCTGTTTTGCCCATCACGACCGATTATAGTGTGGCCAAAATGTTTTTGCAAAGCATGAATCCGGGGATGGTTTCCTCACAAGGGACTTCGCTAGATGAAGCCATCAAACTGTCTGCTACTTATTTTGATGAGGATAAGGAAACCAATAAATTATTGATTTTGATTTCCGATGGGGAAGATCATTCTGAAGGAGCGAATGAGGCGGCGGAAGAAGCCAATAATTTGGGGTTAAAAATTATTACCATTGGGGTAGGAACCCCAAAAGGAGGGCCAATACCTTTGAAAGAAAATGGCATTATAAAAAGTTTTAAAAGAGATCAAAATGATGAGGTGGTTATCACCAAATTGAATCAAGCCAGTTTACAAGCCATTGCGAAAAACACCAAAGGAGGATATGTAAACGGCAATAATACCAAGGAAGTATTAGAGTACGTTAAAAATGCTTTGGATAATATAGAAAAAACCGAATTTGAAACCGAACAATTCACAGACTTCAATTCGCAATTTCAGTGGTTTTTAGGGATAGGATTTGCCTTGTTATTTTTGGATATTTTCTTTTTGGAAAGAAAAACAAAGTGGCTGAAAAAGTTGAATTTATTTAATGAAAAAGAATCATGAAGCATTTGATCTGCTATAGTTTGATTTTCCTTTCTGTTGCGCTTTTTGCTCAGGAAAAAGACCGCGATTTGCCTAAAGCCAACGAAGCCTTTAGCGCTAAAAAATATGACGAAGCCGAAGCAAATTATCGCATTTCGGAATCCAATAACCCAACCAAAGCCATCGCCTCTTATAATTTAGGAAATGCGATTTACAAGCAAAACCAAATTGGTGAAGCAAAGTTTTCCTATCAAAAGGCACTTAAAAACGCTTCGCTGCGTCCTGAAAAACACCAAGCATTTTATAATTTGGGAAATGTTTTTATGAAAGAAAAAAATTATGCGGCGGCAGTAGAAGCCTATAAAAATGCTTTGCGAAATAATCCCGATGATGAAGAAGGCCGATACAATTATGCATTGGCAAAAAAAATGCTAAAAGAAAATCCGCCTAAAAAAGACGACAAAAAGGACAAGAAAGAGGATAAAAAAGACGATAAGAAAAAAGAAGACCAGAAGGATAAAAAGGACGACAAGAACAAGGATAAAGATAAGAAAGAGGATAAAAAAGACGGCGAAGGAAACAACAAAAAAGACAAGCCACAACCCAAACCAAGTCAAGGCGGCATCTCAAAGCAGCGTTTAGAAAACCTTCTCGATGCGGTGAACAATGAGGAAAAGAAAATTCAAGATAAGGTCAACGCTAAGAAAGTAAAAGGGAAGCCGATTCAAACTGAAAAAGATTGGTAAAATCAGTGCGCTAGCACAACATATAAATGATTAAAACAAAAATGAAAAAGTATATTTTTCTATTCGTATTATGCTTTCACGGACTTTGGGCACAAGTACAATTTGAAGCCAAAGTCAGTAAACAAACCCTGGGTATTAATGAACGCCTTCGCATTGATTTTTCGATGAACGACGATGGCGATAACTTTTCACCACCTAACTTTGAAGGCTTCAAAGTGATTGCAGGACCTAGTCAACAAGTGAGCCAATCCTGGATTAATGGCAGAAGCTCTTTTAACAAAACGTATTCTTATTTTTTGATTCCAACACAACGAGGCACGTTGACCATCAAACAAGCGTCAATTGAAATCAATGGACAGATTTATAAAACCACTCCGATACGGGTTAATGTTACGGCGGCTGTCGAGCAACCTAGAGATCCAAATGACACACAAGTTTCTGCAGATAACGAGCTGCACTTGGTAGCAGATATTTCTAAGGT
>CALQBR020000277.1 GCA_943328865.2 Sphingobacterium thalpophilum | reverse complement strand
TTATCATTTGCCACGGCAATGATTTTTGGTACTTTTATCGAAAGCAAATACAATACCGATACAGCTCGAATTTGGGTTTATAATGCCTGGTGGTTTGAAGGGATTATGTTGTTTTTTGTCATTAATTTTATTGGAAACATCAAACGATATCAGCTCCTTAAAAAGGAAAAATGGGCTACTTTAATCATCCATTTGTCTTTTATTTTCATCATTACAGGGGCTTTTATTACCCGTTATATTAGTTACGAAGGAATGATGCCCATTCGTGAAGGTGCGGCAGAAAATCAGGTTTATTCAGATAAAAACTTTTTGACCATTTTTGTTGATGGCATCTACAAAGGAGAATCCCGACGCCGGGTTTTCGAAAAGCCACTGCTACTTTCTCCCGTTACCAATAATGATTTTTCGATTGCGGAACAATTCGACAAAACACCTTTTGAAGTCAGTTATAAAAACTTCATTATGGGGGCTACTGAAACAATAAAAGCAGATTCTAAGGGGATTTTACATCTTAAAATGGTAGAATCTGGAGACGGAACGCGACACGAACATTATTTGAAAGCAGGAGAAGTACAGAATATTCACAATGTGCTTTTTGCTTTAAATAAATATACCAAAGGGGCTATTAATATCACCATTGCTGATGGTGTTTCTACTATCCAAACCCCGTTTGAAGGTGCTTTTATGAGAATGGCCGATCAAATGAAAGGCAAAGTGATAAAGGATTCTGCGCAACCGCTAATGATGCGTTCCTTATATAATGTCGGAGGTACACAATTTGTTTTTCCCGAACTTGCAATAAAAGGTGTCAAAGCATTTACTTCCAAGAATGATTTTAAAGCCAAAAATCAACAGGACGCTTTAGTGGTTACTTTAAAAGCCAATGGGCAGGAAAAAGAAATTACCTTGGTGGGCGCTAAAGGGAAAATAGGGGAGCCGCAAATGGTGAAAATTGGGAATTTGGACTATACTTTATTTTTTGGAAGTAAAGTGTATACCTTACCTTTTAAAATTAAATTGAATGATTTTATTGCTACCAAATATCCTGGAACGGATAAAAGTTATTCCGCTTTCGAGAGTCAGGTAACTGTGGAGGATTCCACCGAAAAATTTAATGCCAGAATATTTATGAATCATGTTTTGGATTATAAAGGATTTCGCTTTTTTCAAGCCTCATTTGACGAAGATGAAAAAGGAACGGTATTGTCTGTAAACCATGATTTATGGGGTACTTGGATTACTTATGTTGGGTATTTTCTGTTATATTTTGGTTTAATGGCGATATTGTTTTCTAAAAATTCTCGTTTTGGAGATTTAAAACGCAAATTAGAAGTGGTGAAAAACAAAAAAACAAAATTAATAACGATACTGTTGTTAGTATTCAGTTTTGGTGCTTTTGCCCAAAATCACAAGCAAAAACCTATTTCGGTAAAGGAAATCGATTCTTTAATTCAGAAATTTAAAGTTTCAGAATCCCATGCGGCAAAGTTTGGAAGACTCGTGGTGCAAGACAATGGAGGAAGAATGAAGCCAGTAAACACCTTTTCTTCTGAGCTATTGCGAAAAGTGAGTCACAAGGATACTTACAATGGAATGAATTCTGATCAAGTGTTTTTGTCGATGACGCAATTTCCAAGCGCCTGGTTTGAAATTCCATTGATTTACATGAGTAGGGGGAATGACAGCATTCGTAAAATTATTGGGATTCCAGCAGATCAAAAACTCGCTCCTTTCATCGCTTTTTTTGACGAAAAAGGAAATTATAAATTGTCTCCTTTTTTAGACGAAGCTTATAAAGTCGCCAACCCTAATCAGTTTCAAAAAGATTTTGTAGAAACCGACAAGAAAGTCAATTTGTTGAATTCTGCTTTGAGTCGAAGTATTCTAAAGATTTTTCCTATTCCAAATGACGTCAATAACAAATGGATTTCTCATTTGGAGTTGAGTCATGCCGGATTAAAAGGGATGGATTCTGTTTTTACGGCCCAAATTCTACCGTTGTATTTACAGTCATTGCAATCGTCAAATCAAAAAAACAACTATAAGGAAGCCGATTTTTATTTGGATGGAATTAAGAAATACCAACGAAAATTTGGAAGTAAGGTGATTCCAAGTGAAGATAAAATATCTTCGGAGGTACTTTATAACAAATACGATGTTTTTAAGAGATTATTTTATTTGTACTTGTTAGCGGGTATTTTGATGCTGATTTTTACCATTGTTAAAATATTCAAAGAAAATAAAGTCATGACTATTTTAGTCAATAGCATGCATGTTATTGTGGGATTGTTATTTGGATTACATACTTTAGGACTTATTGCGCGATGGTATATTTCAGGACATGCGCCTTGGAGTAATGCCTACGAATCAATTATATATGTAGCTTGGGCTACGATGTTTTTTGGGTTGGCATTCGATAGAAAATCCAAATTGACTGTGGCTTCCTCTGCTTTTGTAACGGCTATGATTTTGTGGGCCGCTAATATGAATTGGATAGATCCTGATATTGCCAATTTGCAACCTGTTTTAAATTCATATTGGTTGATGATTCACGTTGCAGTCATTGTAGCTAGTTATGGACCATTTGCTTTGGGGATGATTTTAGGATTGGTTTCATTGATTCTGATTTTCTTTACCAATGAGAAGAACAAGGAAAAAATGGCTTTAAATGTTAAAGAAATTACATATATCAATGAAATGGCATTAACAATCGGGTTGGTCATGTTAACGATCGGGAATTTCCTTGGCGGTCAATGGGCTAATGAAAGTTGGGGTCGTTATTGGGGCTGGGATCCAAAAGAAACCTGGGCGTTAATTAGCATTATGGTTTATGCATTTGTTATTCACTCCCGTTTTGTTCCTGCATTTAGAGGTAAATGGGCTTTTAATATCATGAGTATGTATGCCTTTATTTCCATTTTATTTACTTATTATGGTGTTAATTTTCACTTGGTCGGATTGCATTCTTACGCTAGTGGCGAAGCCAATTCGTTAAGTTGGATTTGGATGTCGCTTTTAGCCATTAGTTTCATAGGGGCTGTTGCCTATCCAAAATACAGAAAATATTATAAAAAGTAATTAG
>CALQBR020000276.1 GCA_943328865.2 Sphingobacterium thalpophilum | reverse complement strand
ATAGAAACAATTTCGCCTTTTTGAATGTGTAAATCAACACCTTTGAGCACCTGAAGTTGATCGTAGTATTTATGGATATTTCTTGCGTGGATCATTTTTGAAACAGTTTTCGCAAAGGAACAAAGATTTTGAGGATTATTAAATGGATAGCTTATAAATTTCATCAGACAAAGTATAAACTTTAGTTAATAAAAAACGGCAGTTGTTGATTATTGGATAATTTTGCCAAAATTTTTCCACATGAAAAAAATAGTTGGATTGGTATTGGCTTTGTTTTCTTTTTCCTGTCAATCAAAAGACAAAGCAGTTGTTTTACCACAAATTAAAGAACCTATAAAAATGAATCAAAAAGATACAATGGAAGTCGCGACATTTGCTGGAGGCTGTTTTTGGTGTACAGAGGCCGTTTTTTTAGAATTAAACGGAGTGAAAAGTGTAGTTTCAGGATATATTGGTGGAAAAACCGTAAATCCTACTTATGCTGAGATTTGTAAAGGTGATACAGGTCACGCGGAAGCCATTGCCATTACATTTGATCCCCAGAAAATTAGCTACGGTACATTATTAGAAATCTTTTTTGCCACGCATGATCCTACAACTTTAAACCAACAAGGGAATGATATTGGCACGCAATACCGAAGTGAAATTTTTTATCACAATGAGGATCAGAAGCAACTTTCACAAGCGTATATTAATTTGATGACTCAAGAAAATACATTTGGAAGCCCCATAGTGACTAAGATTTCTCCAGCTTCAAAATTCTATGAGGCCGAAGCGTATCACCAAAATTATTACAACCAGAACAAAACACAAGGTTATTGCAGCTATGTGATTACCCCAAAAATTGAAAAATTGAAGAAAAGGTATAAAGAGAAACTCAAAAAATAAATTGCGGCGATTCAATTTACTGTTTTTTGATAAAATAAGTAATGAGTACGGTTTGATATTGTATTTTAAAAACCGATAACCATTTTTAGACTTTTTGCTTTAAGACTTTTAAACTTTCGACTTTCTTAGACATGGAAAGTTTTCGCTTTAGTCTTTAAATAAGAAACCCAATCCCATGCGTTTGAGCATTTTCTTTTCGAACGCCCAAAAGAATTTAAACTCTCCAAAAACAAAACCGATAACTACTAAAAGCACTTGGTATATAGGAAAAATTAAGATCAGTCGGATAGGGGTGAACCACAGTCCTAAATCTTCTTTGGTGATGCCCAATCCAAAACAAAATGGTTTGGAAAGCCAAGCCGAAGCAGAACCCGTAAGGGCAAAAACGATAAAGATCATGGTCAGTTGGAAATTGGATGCAATCCCCCAACGTTGTTTTAGCTTTTCCATTTTGTTAGTATATAAGATTTACAAATGTAGCAACATTATCGTATTGGAACATAACCGTCAAGTTTTTGTTTGTACTTGTTTTGAAAAAAAGTTTCCTGAATTTATTAAAATATACAATAAGACCCTTGGTTTTGGAGTATAAAAAAAGCCATTTACAATAGTAAATGGCTTTTTGGAAGGGTATTGTTTTTTATTTGGTGTCCGATTTCAGTAAACTGATAATTTGTTCGGCTAATTCTGTTCCAATGCGATCCTGAGCTTCGAGTGTTGCTGCTCCAATATGTGGGGTCAATGAAATTTTTGGGTGCATCAAAATTTGAATTTCCGGTGAGGGTTCATTTTCAAAAACATCCAATCCGGCAAATAATACTTTTCCATTGTCTATAGCCTCAATAAGTGCTACTTCATCAATTACACCACCACGGGCACAATTGACAATCCCAACGTCGTTTTTCATAGCTTCAAATTCCGATTTTCCAATCACATAACCTTCTTGAGCTGGAACGTGAAGCGTAATAAAATCAGCATGGGTAAAAATGTCTTCGATTGGTTCAGTTTCAATCTCCACATTTATAAACTGTCCGTTGTAAAAATCAACTTTGATGTCGGCTTTTCCAACAAATTTATCTGAAGCAATAATTTTCATTCCCAATCCCAAACCGATGCGCGCTACTTCTCTTCCAATACGTCCAAAACCGATAATACCAAGGGTTTTGCCTCGAAGTTCAATTCCATTAGCGTAGGCTTTTTTCAATCCATCAAAATTGGTGTCGCCTTCTAAAGGCATATTTCTATTGGCATCATGCAAAAAACGAACGCCAGAAAACAAATGCGCAAAAACCAATTCTGCTACCGATTCTGATGAAGAAGCAGGCGTGTTTATGACGTGTTTTCCGTTGGCTCGTGCATAATCCACATCGATATTATCCATTCCCACGCCACCACGGCCAATAACCTTTAGACTCGGGCAATTATCAATAATATCCTGACGCACTTTGGTCGCACTTCGCACCAATAAGACACTAACATTATGGGTATTGATATAGTTGATGACTTGTTCTTGTGCCACTTTAGTCGTGATCACTTCAAATCCGCCTTTCTCTAAAGCTAAAATCCCACTTTTAGAAATTCCATCATTGGCTAATACTTTCATTTTTTTATTGTTTTAAAATTTAACAGATTAAAGAATAAAACTTCAATCATTAGTTTATTTAGAAGCTATTTCCCGCTATCCGTTGCAATCTTTTTGTTCCTAAAGAAAGAACAAAAAGGATTTTCACTACTATCGGGGCTAGGACATTCGGGATGGTATTATACTTTGGTTTCCAAATCCTTCATTACGGCTACCAAAACCTGCACACTCTCCAAAGGCAAAGCATTGTACATAGAAGCACGGTATCCGCCAACAGAACGATGACCTGCTAATCCTGAAATACCTGCCGCTTTCCAAAGCGCATCAAATGTTTCCGCATGGGATTCATTTTGTAATAAGAAACACGCATTCATCGAGGAGCGGTCTTCTATATTGGCAGTGCCTTTAAATAAAGGATTTCGGTCAATTTCGGCATACAATAAAGCTGCTTTTACTTGGTTTATTTTCTCAATGGCAGGAATACCACCTAATTTTTTTAACCATTGCAATGTTAATAAACAGGCATACACCGGAAAAACTGCAGGAGTGTTATACATGCTTTCTGCCTTAATGTGTTTTTGGTAATCCAACATACTTGGAATCGCTCTTCCT
>CALQBR020000275.1 GCA_943328865.2 Sphingobacterium thalpophilum | reverse complement strand
GGGATTAAAAAATACATCCAAATTGCCTTAATACTATTTTTTAGTTTTACCATTCAGGCGCAAGACAAAAAAGCAAAAGGACTTTTGGATGCAGTAACTTCAAAAATAAAGAGTTACGAAAACATTGTGATCGACTTTAAATATTCTTTAAACAATTCAAAAGAAAACATCAATCAGGATAGCAAAGGAAATGTAACCCTTAAAAACAATATGTATGTCTTGAATTTGATGGGGGTTACCAAAATCTATGACGGAAAAAAAACCTACACGATTAACCCTGAAGATGAAGAGGTATCCATTTCTAAAACCAATGATAAGGACGAGCAATCCATCACACCATCCAAAATGCTTACTTTTTTTAATAGTGGGTATAAATATACTTGGGATATTCTTCAAAATGTAAAAGGAAGAAAGATCCAATACATCAAATTAGTACCTATTAGCTCCAAAGACCAAAGGAAAGAAATCCTTTTAGGGATTGACATCCAGACTAAAAACATCTACAATATGATTGAGATTGGGAGGAACGGTACAAAAACAACGTTGACTGTTAATTCTTTTAAAACCAACCAACCTTTATCGAAAAATCAATTTATATTTGCTGAGAGTAAATATCCAAATTACTACATCAACAAATTAGATTAATTTGAAGTGAAGATTCTTGACAAATATATTCTAAAAACATTCTTGATTACATTTACTTCGGTATTTGTAATCTTGTTTTTTATATTCATACTTCAAAGTGTTTGGCTCTTTATCGCGGAATTAGCCGGTAAAGATTTGGATTTTTCTCTTATCATTAAGTTTCTGCTTTTCGCTATGCCAAGAATCATTCCTTTGGTATTGCCGCTTACCGTGCTTTTGGCTTCCATCATGACCTTTGGGAATTTAGCTGAGAATTATGAATTTGCAGCAATGAAATCCTCAGGAATCTCATTGCAACGTGCTATGAAGAGTTTGACTATTTCCATCGTGATCCTAAGTGCACTTGCATTTGTGTTTGCCAATAACGTCATTCCATATGCCGAGTATAAATTCATCAATTTTAGGAAAAACATCGCCCAGAGAAAACCTGCCATGGCTATCGCTGAAGGGCAATTTAGCGAAGTTGGAAATTACAATATTAAAGTCGATAAAAAGTCAGGCGAAAATGGCAATTTTCTAACGGGCATTACCATTCACAAAAAATCAGATCAAGGCATTGGTGTAAACACCGTTATTAGAGCCAAAACTGGGGAATTAGTCAGCAATGAGAATTCGAATATATTAAAGCTTGTTCTAAATGATGGCTATTATTATGAAGATGTGGTTCCAAAGAAATATGAGCAGCGCAAAAATATTCCATTTGCTAAAGCATCTTTCAAAAAAGACATCATCAATCTTGATTTATCTATTTTAAACCAGGACAATCAAAGCAATGAAAACATTACCAATACCAATACCATGTTGAATATAAGCGAATTGGCTTATACAATCGATTCATTGCATCAAAACTACAATAAAGACGTCGTTTCTTTTACTGAAAACATATACCAAAGAACAGGCATTACTACTGCAATACAACTGCAATCCAACGTTAAAACAACAGAAACAACTCCAGATTTATTGTCGTTGTATAGCACTTTTGAGCAATATAAAATTTTAGAAATGGCCCAAAACTCCCTTAACAGTATTGCTTTTTCTATTGACAGTTCCAAAGACGATATGACCTATAAACGAAAAAACATCAACAACCACTGGTTGGCTTTATATGACAAATTTGTTATTGCCTATGCGTGTATTTTGATGTTTTTTATAGGGGCTCCCTTAGGTGCAATTATCCGAAAAGGCGGGCTTGGTTTACCCATAGTTTTTGCAGTTTTAATCTTTATCGCTTTTCACTTCATCAACACTTTTGGAAAAAGAATATCCCAGGAAGATGGATTATCGCCATTTGTAGGTGCCTGGCTGTCTTCTTTTATACTGACTCCTTTGGCTCTTTTGTTAACCTATAGAGCAACTAATGATATTGGATTAATCAATATGGATGTGCTCCTACTGCCTTTTCAAAAAGCATTTAAAAAACTATTCCCATCTCAAAAATAAACAACATGTCTACTGATACCATTAAGCTTAACTCTATAGAAGAAGCTATTGAAGATATTCGTCAAGGAAAAATCATTATTGTTGTCGATGATGAAGACCGAGAAAATGAAGGGGATTTTCTGGCTGCTGCCGAAAAAGTAACTCCAGAAATGATCAACTTTATGGCCACTCATGGTCGTGGATTGATTTGTGCGCCTTTAACAGAAAGTCGTTGTAAAGAATTAGGACTACAAGTGATGGTCAACAACAATACCGACCCAATGGAAACTGCTTTTACAGTTTCGGTAGATTTAAGAGGAAATGGTGTCACTACAGGGATTTCAGCTGCCGATAGAGCCAAAACCATTTTAGCTTTAGTAGATAGCGAAACCAAACCACACGAATTAGCGCGTCCAGGGCATATTTTCCCTTTAATTGCCAAACAAGGAGGCGTTCTTAGAAGAACAGGACATACCGAAGCCGCGATTGATTTTGCCCGTTTAGCAGGCTTTAAACCTGCCGGTGTGATTGTAGAAATCATGAACGAAGATGGCACGATGGCAAGACTACCTCAATTGGCTGCAGTAGCCCAAAAATTTGATTTAAAATTAGTTTCTATTGAAGATTTGGTTGCTTATCGCATGCAACACGACAGTCTAATTGTTAAAAAAGAAGATTTTGATATCGAAACCCGTTTTGGTACTTTTAGATTGCGCGCCTATCAACAAACTACTAATAAGCAAATTCATATTGCCCTAACAAAAGGCACTTGGAATTTAGGAGAGCATATTTTAACTAGAATAAATTCCTCACAAGTCAACAATGATTTATTGGGTACTCTTACCAACAATGCAGACCAGCAATTGGATGATATGTTCAAGGTAATCAATGAAAATGGCAAAGGAGCGGTAATTTTTATCAATCAAGACATGCAATCAATTAATTTATTGAGTCGCATCGCTGAACTTAAGTTACTACAAACAAAGGGAGAGATGAAAGCGCCAAAAATTATTATCGACAGCAAAGATTT
>CALQBR020000274.1 GCA_943328865.2 Sphingobacterium thalpophilum | reverse complement strand
TCCCAGGAAAGTCAACAGAAAAGATAATTAGAGAATCATTTTTTGACAAGTATGTGACTAGGATTAAAGATTTTTTAGATAAAGCGGAATAGTATTTCAAAATTAAATAAATAAACATTTTTGTCCTTTTTGTCCCAAGCGGAAAGAAACAAAAAACAATTATAAAACAGAAGATTTAAAAAAAAACCAAAATTATGCCAAGCAACACAGAATTTGGAAGTATTTCGTTTGATTTGCCAAAACACCAATCAAATGTTATTAAAGTAATAGGTGTAGGAGGCGGCGGAAGTAACGCCATCAACCACATGTTTAAGCAAGGAATCAAAGGTGTTGATTTTATTGTTTGTAATACGGATTCTCAAGCATTACAAAGTAGTCCTGTACCTAACAAAATTCAATTAGGAGTTAATTTAACCGAAGGTCTTGGCGCTGGTGCTAATCCTGAAGTAGGTCAACAATCAGCCATTGAAAGTGTTGCAGAGATCGAAAAAATGTTGGATAGCAATACTAAAATGGTCTTTATTACTGCAGGAATGGGAGGAGGAACCGGAACAGGTGCTGCCCCGGTTATTGCACAATTGGCTAAAGAAAGAGATATTCTAACGGTTGGTATTGTAACAATTCCTTTTCAATTTGAAGGAAAAGTACGTCAAGAACAAGCTTTGTTGGGGGTTGAGAAATTAAGAAAACAAGTGGATTCTTTGATTGTAATCAACAATAATAAATTAAGAGAGGTATACGGAAATCTTGGGTTTAAAGCGGGCTTCTCTAAAGCAGATGAAGTTTTGGCTACTGCCTCTCGCGGTATTGCGGAAGTAATTACCCATCATTATACTCAAAACATCGATTTAAAGGATGCTAAAACGGTTTTGTCTAACAGTGGAACGGCTATCATGGGTTCTGCTACAGCCGTTGGAGAAAATCGCGCCAAAGAAGCTATTGTTTCTGCGTTAGATTCTCCTTTATTGAATGATAATAAAATATCTGGTGCTAAAAACGTATTGTTGCTTATCGTTTCTGGAACTAATGAGATTACGATTGATGAAATCGGAGAAATTAATGATTATATCCAAGTGGAAGCCGGTCACGGCGCTAATATCATCATGGGGGTTGGTGAAGACGAAACTCTTGGTGATGCGGTAGCGGTTACTATTATTGCTACTGGTTTTAACGTGGAACAACAAAATGAAATTGTAAATACAGAGCCAAAGAAAATCATTCATTCTTTAGGAGGGGAGCAAAAATTGGTGCAGGATTTATCAAAATCAACCATTCCAGCTTTTGATTTCTCTTCTATTGAAGATAAGGTTACTCAAACTGAAGCCAAAATTATCTTTGATTTGATGGAAGAAAAAGTGATTGAGGCGGTGGTTGCTCCAGAGCCAACTTTTGAAATAGATCTAATTCCTACTTCTGCTTTTATCAAAAATATTGATGTGACATTTGAAATTGTCTCTCCAGTTGCCGAAAATGATTTTTATTTTACTACAACTCAAGTAAGAGAAATGGAAGTTCATGATCCACAATTCGTAGCTTATGAAGAGGAGCAAATTGCTTTTTCTTTCGATTTGCCTTTAGCTAAGGAAGAAGTTGCAGAACCGAAAACGACCCAAATTCTTTTTGATTTAACTAGTGAAATTAAAGTAAACGATCCAGTTCAAGTAGTTCCTGTGTCTGAATTGAATCAAAATGGAATCATTAAATACTCTTTGGAAGAGTATATGGAAAAAGAGAATGATTTGTTAGAGGCTAAACCTGTTGTTGCTGTGGTTGCAGAGCCAGTTGAGGAAGAGCTAAAAATAACGATAAAAGAAGTGGATTTGTCTCCAGTTTTTAATGATGGTTTTGAAGCAATTTCACCAGTGGAAATGTCAATCGATGAAACGCTGAAATTCAGAGCAGACGAAAGAAGAAGAAAGTTAAAAGACTTTAACTATAAATTCCATAACAATCCATCAAGAGTAGAGGAGTTTGAAAAAGAACCTGCTTACAAAAGATCTGGAATAGATATTTCTAATGGACATAATAATTCTATAAATTCAAGAATTTCATTAGGGATGGATAGTAATAATGATGCACAATTACGTTCAAACAATTCTTTTTTACATGATAATGTAGATTAGTTTAAAACATAATGACCCTTTTGACCCGAATTTCTATATGATTTTCGGGTTATTTTTTTTATCTTCGCGCTAAATACCTTGTGCTTTTGGTTGATGTAAAATCGTATTCTATCGACTAAAGAATAGTTAGTGGTACTTTTTAAAAATATAAAGTAATCAACGTTTAAAAGTAAAAATATGAGTTTATCTATACAAATCATGGACGAAATGAAAACCGCCATGAGAGCAAAAGATACGATTGCTTTAGAAGCTTTAAGAGCTATTAAGTCAGAATTATTGTTAGCACAAACGGCATCGGGGAGTAAAGAAGAGATTTCAGCAGATGATGAAATCAAATTACTTCAAAAGTTAGTTAAAACAAGAAAAGAGAGCGCTCGAATTTTTTCAGAACAAAACCGATTGGATTTGGCTGAACCAGAATTGGCTCAAATTGCAGTAATTGAAAAATTCCTTCCAGCACAACTTTCAGAGGAAGAAGTAGAAGCAATTATTGCTAAAATTATTGCCGATACCGGTGCTTCAGGGATTGCGTCTATGGGTAAAGTAATGGGATTGGCTTCGGCTCAATTAGGGGGTACTGCTGAAGGAAAAACCATCTCTACGATTGTTAAAAAATTATTGGTTTAGAAATTTGAATTCCTGAAGTCAAAATAAAAAATAATGGCTGCGTAGTTCAACTGGATACCTGCCTGCCGGCAGGCAGGGAATATAAGATTTAAACAATAGATGGCTTATTTTGTATATATTCTAGAGAGTGAAATAGATGGCAGACTTTATAAAGGTCATACTAATGATTTAAATAAACGAATAGAGGAACACAATTCGGGTAAGACAAAGTCTACTAAAGGTTATAAGCAATGGAAATTGGTTTATTTTGAAACATTTGGAACAAGAGAGGAAGCAATACTTCGGGAAAAATATTTCAAAACAGGAATTGGAAGAGAATTTTTAAAAGATAAATTAAAAAAATAATGGCTGCGTAGTTCAACTGGAT
>CALQBR020000273.1 GCA_943328865.2 Sphingobacterium thalpophilum | reverse complement strand
ATCTACTCCTTCAGCGATAAAATCAGCTGGAAAAGCCTTGTTTTCATCAATTAATTCTTTGTTTTCAAACGGATAATGCCATTGTGCATAAGGCATCGATCCTGAATCGAACCAAACATCAATCAAATCACTTTCGCGCTGCATCGGTTTGCCCGAAGGAGAAACCAAAACGATTTTATCGACTACATTTTTGTGTAAATCAATTAAGTCGTAATTGCTATCGCTCATATTGCCAATTTCAAAACCTTTAAAAGGATTTTCAGATTGGAATCCCGCTTGTATTGATTTTTCGATTTCGTGGTATAATTCTTCTACCGAACCAATTAAAATCTCTTCAGTTCCTTCTTCGGTTCTCCAAATAGGCAATGGAATCCCCCAAAAACGAGAACGCGATAAATTCCAGTCGTTCGCATTTTTCAACCAATTTCCAAAACGCCCTTCGCCAGTGGCTTTTGGCTTCCAGTTGATGGTTTCGTTTAAGTCGAACATGCGGTCCTTGATTTCGGTTACTTTAATAAACCAAGAATCCAACGGATAATATAAAATCGGTTTGTCTGTTCTCCAACAATGCGGATAACTGTGCACGTATTTCTCTACCTTAAAGGCTTTGTTTTCTTCTTTTAATCGAATCGCAATCTCCACATCAATGGAACGTTCTGGCGCTTCTCCTTCGTTGTAATATTCGTTTTTAACATATTTTCCGCCATATTCCCCCATGTGGGCCGTGAATTTCCCTTGTAAATCGACCAAAGGCACTGGGTTTCCGTTTTCGTCTAACACCAACATTGGCGGTACTTCAGGAATGGCTTCTTTGGCTACTTTCGCATCGTCTGCACCAAATGTAGGCGCGGTGTGTACAATTCCGGTTCCGTCTTCAGTGGTTACAAAATCTCCTGAAATAACGCGGAAAGCATTTTCTGGATTTTGATACGGCAAGGCAAAAGATAACAATTGCTCATAACGAATGCCAACTAAATCCAATCCTTTGCATTCCGTAAGAATTTGGAACGGAATGGTTTTATTTCCTGCTACAAAGTTCTCAAAATCGGTCGCTTCACTACTTTCAAAAAATCCTTTTCCAAACTGTTTCCCTACTAAATTTTTAGCCAAAATGACATTCGTAGGTTGAAAAGTATATTGGTTGAATGTTTTTACTAATACATACTCAATCTTTGGACCCACAGTCAAAGCCGTATTGGAAGGCAACGTCCAAGGCGTAGTGGTCCATGCTAGAATATGAATGTCTCCAAAACCTTGTAAAAAGGCCGGTAACGTTTCGTTCAAGGCTTTAAATTGCGCCACCAACGTAGTATCCGTGACATCACGGTAACTTCCTGGTTGGTTGACTTCGTGTGAACTTAGTCCAGTTCCCGCTTTTGGAGAATACGGCTGAATGGTGTAGCCTTTGTACATCAAATCTTTGTTATAGATTTGTTTCAAAATCCACCACACCGATTCCATATATTTAGGCTTGTAAGTCACATAAGGATCTTCCATATCGACCCAGTAGCCCATTTTTTCGGTCAGATCATTCCACACATCAGTATAACGCATGACGGTATTTTTACACGCTTCGTTATATTCCTCAATAGAAATGGTAGTGCCAATATCTTCTTTGGTAATCCCTAGCTCTTTCTCGGTTCCTAATTCAACCGGCAATCCATGGGTATCCCAACCTGCTTTGCGTTTTACTTGGAATCCTTTTTGGGTTTTGTAACGACAAAAAATATCTTTAATCGCACGAGCCATCACGTGGTGAATCCCAGGCAATCCGTTGGCAGAAGGAGGTCCTTCAAAAAATACGAAAGGCGGGTTTCCTTCTCGTGTCGTAACGCTTTTCTCAAATATATGTTCTTTTTTCCAAAAATCAAGAACCTCTGACGCTACCGTTGGCAGGTCAAGTCCTTTGTATTCCGTGAATTTTTTGCTCATTTTGTCGTTTGCTTAAATCAAGGTGCGAAAGTAAGTAATTTTGAAATAATTATTCATGAATTTCCTGAATTTCACAAAGGAGAAAATTGGAATTATTTTAGGAGAAAACCTCTTTTAGAACTGCTAAAGATTTTGGGTTTTTAAATCCTTGTAGGTGATAAGTGTAGTAGTCAATAATTATTTTTAACAGCAATTGCCTTTCAATGACGTGGAATGTTTTTTGGTCATTATCGAATTTTAAATCAAGGAGTTTTTTAAAGAGATTGGTCTCGTGTTCAGACAAAGAACTGATGGCATGAAAAGGGGTGAAAACCCCCTCGGTCATTTCGAAAAAAGGGAACTCGCTATCAGAAATATCAGGATAAAAACCTAAGAATTTGGTGATTTCAAGCAGTAGAATCAGGTGGAAATTAGCCGTTTCGTCATGGGTGTCTAGCCACAGCAAAGCAGTTTCTAAATACAAAAACAAGGGTTCGTTGGCTTCCTCCTCTTGAATACTGTGGTGTAACATTTCGGACAAAAATAGAACAATAGTGCTTTTAATGACATCAATAGGAATGGTCTGAAAAGTAGCGGCTAATTTTATTTCTTTAAAATGCTCTAAAGTGCCCTTGTTTTTGTGAATCGCTACAATTTCGAGAACCGTTAACGGCTGAAAATAGGCTATTTTTTGATTGCTCTTTCTGGACGAAAAAGCATCCCGTACAAAATAGGATTTCAAACCATCCGATTGGGTAAAACATTTAACAATCAAGCTTTTATCCTGGTATTTTAGGGCACTAATGACAATGGCTTTGGTTTTGACTTGCACTATTTGTTCTTGGGTATTTAGTCTTGGAATTTCTTGAAAAGATGCCCTAAACTTATCTAATAATCATCACTTTTTTGACATTGGTCTCGACACCATCTCGGGAAGAAATAAAAATCATATAGACCCCAGAAGCCACATTGTATTTCCCAAAAGCCTTAGTATCCCATTCTATGGTACCGCCTTCGGCGAAGGCTTCGTGAACGATATTGCCTTCGATATCCGTGATTTTTACATTGCATTTATCTAATAAACCACTTATTTTAACAGTCCCTTCAAATCCTGGTCTAACGGGATTAGGATACACAATTACATTACTTAAATTCTCGCTTGCATCGGTGGCAATCCCTTTAAAAGAAAGCATTCCTTTATCAGTAGCCATAAATAT
>CALQBR020000272.1 GCA_943328865.2 Sphingobacterium thalpophilum | reverse complement strand
TAAGATGTCTAAAAAGAATGAAAAAGAAACAAAAATATCAGGTAGAAAATGGTTGCTTAAAGACATTATTTTTAGGTTAGGCTCTTTTAGTGGATTTACCTTTTTGCCCTTTCAAATTGCCCTTCATCTTGAACAGGGAATCCAATCAGCTGTAATAATTAGTTTTTTGATCACGTGCTATTTGTTATTAGGATATATAGTTTTAGTCATCATTCCATCGAAGGCGGAAGAGTATTTAAAAGAAACGTATCCCGAATATAATTTTCAAAATCAGTAACAATTTTAAGTTAAGCACTACTAAGAATTAAATCAAACAAGAAATAATGTTTAAACAGTTTATCAATCTCGAATTTAAAGCCTTTTTCCGTTCCGCGAGTGTAGGAAAAAGCATCGCCTTAAAAGTGTTTTTGGGTTTTCTAACCCTTTATTTTTTATTGTCTTTTCTAGTTTTAGGACTCGCACTTTACCCCCTACTTATAGAAGAATTCCCCAATCAAAAGCCTATTGAATTAGTCAATGATGCGGTACTTTTTTGGTTGGCCATCGATTTAATCTTTCGCTTTTTTATGCAAAGTTTACCAGTAATGAATATCAAGCCGTTACTCATTTTACCGATACCTAGAAAGAGAGTAATCCATTTTGTATTGCTAAAAAGCCTATTTTCCATCTATAATATCTTTCCGTTATTAGTTATTTTACCTTTTGGAATTACCACTATCATTGAAGGAAAGGCGCAAACAGGCTCCATTTTGGTTTGGATGTTGGCCTTGTATACGCTAGCCTTATCGGTTAATTATGCCAACTTTTTAATTAAAAAGAAACTGGCCGACAACTTCAAGGCCTTTTTAGCTTTGGCTCTTTTGGGTGTTACTTTTATAGCGCTAGAATATTTCGGAATATTTACCATAAGCCGTCTCACAGGGACTGTATTAGATTGGTTATTGCTAAATCCTATTTTGGTTCTGGTTCCTATAGTGACTTTGGGGAGCTTGTATTTCTGGAATTTCCGTTACCTAAAAAGTAATTTTTACTTGGATCATTCCTTACAATCGAAAGTGGAAGAAGCCCAAACGACTGATTTGAGTTGGACCAAGCGATTTGGAGAGATGGCTCCTTTTTTACAATTGGATTTAAAACTCATTTGGAGAAACAAGCGACCAAGAGCCACTGTTTTTATGTCTTTTATTTTCTTGATGTATGGGTTAATGGTTTACAATAATCCCAGACACGACGAACTCTCTTTACTTCATTTAATGGTTGGTATTCTTATGTCGGGTATTTTCATGATTAATTTCGGTCAGTTTATTCCTTCTTGGGACAGTGACTATTATGGAATGATGATGTCCCAAAACATTCCACTTCGAAAATATTTGGATTCAAAAGTAGGGTTGATGTCCTTTTCGGTTATTGTTTTAGCGCTTTTGACCACTCCTTATGCTTATTTTGGCTGGCCTATTCTGGGAATAAATATAGCTTGTGCTTTATACAATTTAGGCATCAACATTCCAGTTTTGTTATTGGCAGGGTCCTTCAATAAAAAACGTATCGATTTAGAGAAAAGTCCATTTATGAATTACCAAGGAACGGGAGCTTCACAATGGATTGTGGGGTTACCCTTGTTTATTGTGCCGGGGTTGTTGTTTTATGGATGTTCCAACCTTTTTAATGCAACCACTGCAGTAATTGCCATTAGTACAATTGGGATTTTAGGATTGCTTTTTAGAAATCTTATTATGGATAAAATCACAGAAGGCTATCGAAGCAGAAAATACGAAACACTAAACGGATTCAAACAACAAGAAAATTAAACCTTATGATACAAGTCAATCAACTTTCAAAAACATACAACGGAATTACCGTACTGAATATCGAAAATTTAGCCATTCCAAAAGGACAAAGTTTCGGTTTAGTAGGCAATAATGGCGCAGGAAAAACGACTTTCTTTAGTCTTTTATTGGATTTAATTCCGCCATCAACAGGAACCATCGTTAATCATTCGGTTCAGGTAAATACAAGTGAAGATTGGAAACCTTTTACGGCGGCCTTCATAGACGAAAGCTTTTTGATAGGCTACCTTACGGCCGAAGAATATTTTTATTTCATTGGTGATTTGCGTCATCAAAATAAAGCTGATGTGCAGGCTCTTTTGGACAAATACGAAGAATTCTTTAATGGCGAGATTCTAAATAAAAAGAAGTATTTACGAGATTTGTCAAAGGGGAATCAGAAAAAAGTGGGGATCATCGCTACTTTAATAGGAAATCCCGAAGTGATTATTTTTGATGAGCCGTTTGCTAATTTAGATCCTACCACCGTGAACCGACTAAAAAGAATCATCAAAGAATTAGCCGATAACCCAGCAGTTACCATTTTGGTATCGAGCCACGATTTGCAACATACCGTTGAGGTTTGCGATCGAATTGTTGCCTTACACAAGGGCGAATTGGTAAAAGACATCAACACCTCGGCAGAAACATTACAAGAATTGGAAGCCTTTTTTGCAGTTTAAAAGAGTTCCAAGTTGACCACCCGATCTTGATAAAGAATTTTAGGATCGGGTTCTTTATTTTCCGATACTTAAATAAGTATTGTTTTTAACCTTCGATTTCAACTTTAACGGAATTATATCGTCATTCTACTAATTTTTTTATCCATAGTGGTAAACGGCAAAATCGAATTACAGGTCCTTGCTTTTTCAAAAAATGGGCTTAATTTTTTATCGTATCAAAAAGAAATGTATTTTTACGAGTTATTAACACTAAATGAAGTGTTTACTAGTTAAAGAATAAAAACGTTTTACATTGAAAAACAAGACCTTAAAATATTTGCTCATCACCGGATTTTCATTGTTTTTGATAGCGGCGTGTTCTACTAAAAAAAATAGTTTTGTTTCTAGAAATTCGCATGCTTTAAGCTCTGAATACAATATTTTGTATAACGGTGGTGTTGCACTCGATGCAGGAATTAATGAACTCAAATCGAACTATAAAGACAACTTTTGGGAGCGTCTGCCAATTGAAAGAATGCAAATCAGTGAAGAGGCGCTACTTCCTGGTCAGACAAAAAACGTCAATTTTGAACGTGCCGAAACCAAGGCTATTAAGGCCATTCAGAAACATTCGATGAATATTGCCGG
>CALQBR020000271.1 GCA_943328865.2 Sphingobacterium thalpophilum | reverse complement strand
TTCTTATTGGCTTGTTTGGGGGTTACCGGTTTTCCGATTACCACCACGTTTATAGGAGAGGATTTAATTTATAGTCATATCAAAAGCGATCAAATTTTACTCGCTTTCTTTATCTCTTCTGCTTTTATATTTTCTGGTATTGCCGGAATCCGAATTTATGCACGTCTATTTTTAGGGCCGCATATCAAAACCAATCACGAATCACCTTATAAATCATCTTAAAAATATAATTGAAATGAAAAATAATATAAAATATAATATACCTGCTGATGGATTAGCCGGTTTAAAAGAGAATTTTAAAGCCGATGCCATTTCTGGATTTTTAGTGTTTCTATTGGCATTGCCTTTGAGTTTAGGTATTGCAAAAGCATCTGATTTTCCTGCCATATTTGGTATTGTTTCGGCGATTATTGGAGGGGTTTTGGTTAGCTTTTTTGCTGGGTCTCGTCTTACCATCAAAGGGCCTGCTGCAGGATTAATTGTTATTTGTAGTGGAGCCGTTTCGGTATTTGGAGGAGGAGAAATTGGTTGGAGTATGGCGCTTGGTGCTATAGTTGTGGCAGGAGCGTTTCAAATTGGCTTCGGGTTGCTGAAATTGGGAAAGTTGGCTGATTTTTTCCCCGGTGCGGCTATTCACGGAATGTTGGCTGCAATTGGAATCATTATTATGTCCAAACAAATTCACGTACTATTGGGAATAGATCCCAAAACATTAAAGGGATTAGAGCCGTTAGAACTACTGGCTAAAATCCCGAGTAGTATTGTGAATGAGAATGCGCATTTAACAGAAATAGGTTTGGCTTGTTTAGCTATTTTAATACTTTTTAGTTTTGTTAAACATCAAAAAATAAAAAAAATACCCGCGCCTCTTATTGTGCTTTTTGTAGCAGTACCTCTAGGGATGTTTTTAGATATCCAACATGAACCTGCGATAATGAAATATGCATTAGTTACTATAGGCAGTATCTTTGATGTATATAAAGATGGTTTTTTCAAGGTGAGTTTTATGGGAATTTACGAAAACTCGGGTCAATTTATGATGTATGTGGTTTTGTTCGCCTTAATAGGGAGTTTAGAATCACTACTTACTGCTAAAGCAATAGACGGAATTGATCCGTATAGACGAAAATCAGATTTCAATAAAGATTTAGTTGCGGTAGGAATTGGAAATACTTTTGCGGGATTAATAGGAGGGTTGCCTATGATTAGTGAAGTTGCTAGAAGCTCTGCTAATGTTGGAAACGGAGCAGTAACACGATGGGCTAATTTCTTTCATGGGGTTTTTCTTTTATTAGCGGTTTTATTAGCCGTTCCATTAATCGAAATGATTCCTAATGCGGCACTAGCTGCGATGTTAATATTTGTTGGTTTTAAATTGGCGCATCCTAAAGAATTTATTCACATGTGGCATATCGGAAAAGAACAATTTGTACTTTTTGTGGTTACGGTGATCGTAACTCTTGCCACTGATTTGTTAATTGGCGTAGGTATTGGAATCCTCTTGGAATTAATATTTAATATGTTATTTGGTTTAAAATTAACGGATCTATTTAAAGTCAAATTAACCAAAACAATTGCAGATTCAACTATTAATCTGAAATTAGAAAGCGGGATGTCTTTTTCTAATTTATTGTCATTGAAGCAACAGTTAGATGCAATCCCTAATGATTTAAATATTTGTTTTGATGTGAGTGACGCCCCTTTGGTGGATCACACTTCTTTGGTGCTGTTAGAACAGTACAAAGTACTTAAAAAGACCAGTGGATATAAACTTGATGTTATCGGTATGGACAATCATCATCATAATGGTCATAAGCCAACATCTACCAAACGGATGAAAAAATAACTTCTCAAAAGACTTCTTTTGTAATGCAATTGAAGTCTTTTTTATGATAATAATAGGTCAGGAGAATTACTGTTTTTTAAATTGCAGAAATATAACCTGATGTAGGTGTATTTATTTAATAGAATTTAATGCTAAAAAAAAACAAATGAAATTATCAAAAAGAGCAGCAAAATTAATTCTGATTTTACTTTGTTGTCAAACAATCGGTTTTGCACAAACCAACAATGATTTTTGGTCTAAACACCAATTTAATTTAAACGAATCGGGTACTAATTATATAAAATTCACGGGTATTGCCCAAACATGGTTGCGTAATATGGAGTATAATCCAGGATCTACGATTTTTGGATCATCAAAAGAAAACGGAACCGATATAGGTATCAGAAGGTATAGGGTACAGTTTTTTGGTCAATTAACCGATAAGGTTTTCTTTTATAGTCAGTTTGGGGAAAACAATTTCAATAATATTGCCGATAGAAAACAAGGCTTTTTTGTTCACGATGCGGTTGGTGAATATGCTATTCATAGTTCTAAATTGTCTATTGGAGGAGGGCTTACCGCATGGAGCGGATTGTCTCGATTTTCTTCTCCTTCTATAGGAACATTGTTAGGGATAGATGCGCCTTTGTATTTGCAAACGACTAACGATGTTACCGATCAATTTCTAAGAAAATTGTCTGTCTATGTTAAAGGTAAATTAGGTAAGTTTGATTACCGATTGACCATGTCACAACCTATGGCTATTCAGAAAAGCGCCACATTCAATTCCGCAAGCACAATTGGTTCAAATGCCTCGTTTTCTATTGAACCGCCAAAAATGCAATGGAATGGCTATTTCCAATACCAGTTTAAAGATCAAGAAAGTAATGTAACGCCTTACACCACGGGGACTTATTTAGGTAAGAAAAAGGTCTTTAATATTGGTGTAGGTTTTATTTTTCAGAATGATGCGATGTGGCGTTTAAAAGAGGTTACTGATCCAGCTTCTATCGTTAGAAGCAATATGGTTCATTTTTCTTCAGATGTTTATTATGACGCCCCTTTTGGAGATAAAGGACAAGCAATAAGCCTATATGGGAATTATACCCACTATGATTTTGGGTAAAATTACTTACGCAATTCAGGGGCAATGAATCCTGCTAATGGTAATAGTAATGCTTCTATTTTAAATGGTGCCGGCAATGCTTTTCCTATGTACGGAACAGGGAATATTTTTTATGCGCAATTGGGTTTTAAAATGAAAGATGATTTGATTGGAAAAACTTCTTTGATGCCATATGTTTCTATCCAACATG
>CALQBR020000270.1 GCA_943328865.2 Sphingobacterium thalpophilum | reverse complement strand
CCTATAATGTTTTCTAGTTTCTTTTTTGGTTTTACCAATTGCTCGTCCCAATCCATTCCCTCATATTTAGTTACCCTATGGTGGTCCCAAGTATGTGCCGCTACTATGTGTCCGCTATCAGACAAACTCCTTATCTGCTCTTTGCTCATGTAGTTCGGGCGATTGATAGAAACAGTCATGATAAAGAACACCCCTTTAAATCCGTACTTATCCATTTCGGCAGCTCCCAAGCGGAACTGTTCCTCCCGAGTATCATCAAAAGTAATCATTACCGGTTTTGGTGGTAGTGGCCCATTGTATAATAAGTATTCCCGCAACTGATCGGGCAAAATCGTTTGAAACCCATTATCCGATAAAGCTTTCATCTGTGCTGCAAAAGCAGTAGGGTTTACCGCATAGGTTTTTATCATTTCGCTATCACTAGCTTTGATTTCTCGAATTTGATGGTAACACAAAATAGGCACTTGTTTTTTAGAAAGAATTGTTGCCGCATCGGCCATAGTTTTTACTGGAACCAATTTACTTGTTTTCGAAATCCCACCAATTGCTTTAGGCTTGATTTTTCTGGATTCGGAGTGGCATCCTACTATCAATAATAAAGTAACAAAGAATATTAATGGGGTGGTTTTCATAAATAAATGAGATGGATGCTTAATTATTGGAATTGGATGTAAAGTGGTTTAGGCGTAAATTTTAGTAATTCTTCAGGAGTATACATGCCATTGGCACTTTTTTTAGTGTCGTTTTTATAGAATAATTTAAATCCTGTAAATTGAACAGGTTCTCTATAAATATACCTTAAATAGGTAGACCTTTTTAAATATTTCTCTCCAAAACCATCCATATCCATCACAATTTGTACTTCAGGGACCGTTTTTATATTTTTATATCCCGTCACCATTCCTTGGGTAAAGCGATGTACAATTAATACTTTAGGAGGAAGGTGGTGTTCTCGAACTAATTTCGCCAAAATAGCCACAGCATCATTGATGTCTTCAGAATTAAAAGTGCCAATTTTTGAACCAGGGCGTTCTCCATTTTTCATCGAAAATTCTGGGTCTATTCCTAAGTGTACATTGGGTAGTTTAAGATAGGTTGCCAATGCGGTGACTTCTTCTTTCACGGTACTATGCCCCACTTGGACATCGACAAATACCAAAGCATTTATTGGTTTGGCCCAACTCAAAATAGTATCAATTTGTTTGAAAGGCATTCTCATGCGGTGTTTGTTGCTTTTGCCAGGGGCGCCTTGAGCAGTAACAGCAATATAATGAAGCGCTGGAATTGTTTTTACTGAAGGATCTGCTTTTTGCCAATGCACCACTTCTTGCTGTAATTTCTGAAGCATCTGGTCTTTTGGCAGTTCACCTAAAATACCCATCCGTTTGGAATATAAATTTCCGTAGTAGGCAATAATTCGATGGTATGGCAATATCGCTCCTGGCAATGGATAAGGCGCTTTTACAGGCCACCTCCCCGTGGTATCGTTATTACTTATGGCAAGCATCCTTCTGTTATAGTCTGCCGTGTCTATGGTCGTCGGAACGTTTGATGCAACTGAATCGGTCTTTTTGGTTGTTGGTTTTCCTTTTACCTTTAAAACCTCCGCTTTTTTTCCTTGATTACATCCAATTAGGATTAGTAATAAAATCGAAAATGTAAAAACAAGTAGTATCGGTAGCGACTTTTTCATAAATCAAGGTTTCATTTATATTAGGTAAAGGTAGCAATTTTAAAGAATGCCGCTAACCTTAAAGCCTTTTTATCAGATTTCAGCGTTGTTTTACTAACGGAAATTTAGGTATAATGTTGTTTGACTTACGAATAAGGGAATGATTAATTTGTTGCCACGAAAAAAATAATCATAGGCAACTTTGTGAAATGTATGAATTGGTAAAGCGTAGTTTTATTTTAAGGCTGATTTGAATTTATTTTGCAATTGGACTGTTATAAGTATCGAATAGAAACTCTAGCGTTTCGGTTATATTATTCGCTTTAATTGTTGGAATAGCAGAATCCATATTGAGCCAGTTTTCAATAGTGGATTCAAAATTCTTTCCAACATTAGAAAGAACAGAAACGCCCATTTTTTCTAATGCCGCTGCATTGCATTCTTGTTCATAATGGTTTAATATAGGAATACTAAGGATTTTTTTCTTAAGATACAGTGCCTCAGCAGGTGTTTCAAAACCACCACCTGTAATGATTCCGTGACAGTTAATTAGGCTCTCGTTGAAATATTTTTGGTTGATGGGATAGTAAGTTATATTGTCGATAGTATGTTTAAACTTTACATCGTTTACAAACCAATGGAATTCTTGATGGGGCAATTTGCTAAATGCTTTTTTAAGACAATCTTTTTGAAAAGCAGGAAGATATACCGTGATGTGATTCAAATTCTTTGGTTCAGCCTGAATGATTTCGTCTTTGATTATTGGAGGTCGAATAAAGGAGTCATAAGAATCGAAATGCAGCCCGATATATTTTGAAGAAGGGGCATAATGCTTAAAAATCAGCTCTCCCATTTTGCTTTTTCGCTCAGGTCTTGGTGTCAAATCGGAGACGAAACTGGCTTGATGACCCAATTGCACAGAATTTACTTTTTGTAATTTACAGGCAAGTGCCGTCACGGAATCAAAATCATTAATCACAACATCATAGTCCTTTATAGGCAAAGACTTTGCTTCTTTATAAACGCGCATTGGATTAATGTTTTTTGCAATATTCCAATAATCTAATCCCCCACATTGACTATAATGCAAGCTACAGCCATGGCTTTTAAATTTAACGGGTAAGTTGACCTCTAAATTGGCGTTGTTTCCGCTCAAAAAAAAGTCGACTTCACCAAATTTTTGCAAATAAGGATACAACTGTATTGCGCGGCTAATATGTCCGTTACCAGTGGCTTGAATGGCATAAAATATTTTCATCGTGTTTAATGGGAATTATTAGGAATGTTCTTTTACACAAAAGAGAAACCTAGGATTACTCTTTATTGTTAATAATGATGAGGTCTAATTATTTTGCTAAAATCTTGGAGACAATGTCGTCTTTAATCATTTCCTCTTTGCTTTCCTGGTGGAGGTAATGCGCTTTATTGTATTGATAAATACTCCAATTGCTATTTTTATATTCCAAGGCAGTAAGGTT
>CALQBR020000269.1 GCA_943328865.2 Sphingobacterium thalpophilum | reverse complement strand
TCCTGCAGAGGAGAATAAAAAACAAAACGCAGCAATTGGAACAATATTTACTGACTCTATCTTTACTCCGGTAAAGAATGTGAAGTATGCTATTGAAAACTTCCGTGTGGAGCAAAAAACAGATTATGAAAAATTAGTTTTTGAAATTAAAACTGATGGTTCTATCAATCCAAAAGATGCTTTAACTGAAGCTGCAAAAGTTTTAATTCACCATTTCATGTTGTTTTCTGATGAAAGAATTACACTTGAGGCTGATGAAATTGCTCAAACAGAATCCTATGATGAGGAGTCTTTACACATGAGACAATTGCTTAAAACTAAGCTTGTTGATATGGACTTATCGGTTAGAGCATTAAATTGTTTGAAAGCGGCTGAAGTTGATACCTTAGGAGACTTAGTATCATTCAATAAAAATGATCTAATGAAATTCCGTAATTTCGGTAAAAAATCTTTAACAGAACTAGATGAACTAGTAGCCGTTAAAAATTTAACCTTCGGAATGGATTTAGCAAAATACAAACTAGATAAAGAATAATTCAGTCCCCGCTACAAGCGGGGGTTAAATTTCATAAAGCAATGAGACACGGAAAAAAATTCAATCACTTAAGCAGACAGAAAGGACATAGAGCAGCTATGTTGTCTAATATGGCTTGTTCTCTTATTGAGCACAAACGTATTAATACTACTGTCGCTAAAGCAAAAGCACTTAAACAATTTGTTGAGCCGCTTATAACAAAATCAAAAGAAGATACTACTCACAACAGACGTATCGTTTTTGCTTACTTACGTAGTAAATATGCGGTAACTGACTTGTTCAGAGATGTAGCTGCTAAAGTAGGTGATCGTCCAGGTGGATACACGCGTATCATTAAAGTTGGAAATCGTTTAGGAGATAATGCTGATATGGCAATGATCGAATTAGTAGATTTCAATGAACTTTACAACGGTGGTAAGAAAGAAGTGAAAAAAGCTAAAAGCCGTCGTGGTGGAAAAGCTAAGAAAGCAGACGAAGCTACTGAAGCTCCAGCTGCTGAAACTGAAACTTCTACTGACGCTGCTGAATAATGAGTATCACTATTCAATAAAAATCAAGGATAAACTTTTATTAGTTTGTCCTTTTTTTTTGCTTTTTTGGGAGCATTGCAACTAGGCTTCTTTAGTATTACTGAACCTGCTGTTCGCTGCAATCTTTTTCGGGGTATTATTTTTAAATCCGAAAAAGGATTTTCACTCCCATCAGGGCTACTGAATAATTTTTGGCTTCCCTGTCAATTAAATTTTCAGAAACCCTTTAATTGAATTAAATTTGCAACCACAAAAAATACAACTACAACTAAAATGAAATACGTAAATAAAAAACCAGCCATTCTTTTACTTAGTGATGGAACTATATTTTATGGAAAGTCAATCGGAATAGAAGGCACTGCTTTTGGTGAAGTTTGTTTCAATACTGGAATGACGGGATATCAGGAAATATTTACGGATCCTTCTTATTTCGGTCAAATTATGGTCGCTACGAATCCTCATATTGGGAATTATGGCGTTAACGATAAAGAAGTAGAATCTGATTCTATCAAAATTTCTGGTTTGGTTTGTAAAAACTTTAGTTTTAATTATTCTAGACCTGACGCTTCCGGTAGTTTAGAAGATTATTTTGCCAAACAAAATTTGATTTGTATTTCTGATGTAGACACCCGTGCTTTGGTAAGTTATATTCGTGATAATGGCGCTATGAATTCGGTTATTTCTACAGATGGCAAATCCATTGAAGAATTAAAAGCCATGCTAAATCAAGTTCCGGATATGAAGGGATTGGAATTAGCCTCAAAAGTTTCGACTAAAGAAGCATATTACTTTGGGGATGAAAAGGCCACTTATAAAATTGCCGCTTTAGATTTGGGAATTAAGACCAATATTCTACGCAATTTTGCCAAGAGAGATTGCTATATTAAAGTGTTTCCTTTTGATGCTTCTTATGAAGATTTAGCATCCTTTAATCCAGATGGTTTTTTCCTTTCTAATGGCCCTGGAGATCCTGATCCATTGTTTGGCGCGCAAGAAGTGGCTAGACAAATTTTAGCTAACAATAAACCTTTATTTGGTATTTGTTTGGGTCATCAGGTTATTGCTTTGGCAAACGGTATAGCTACCTATAAAATGTTTAATGGTCACCGCGGAATTAATCATCCAGTGATGAATTTGATTTCTGGTAAAGGAGAGATTACATCACAAAACCATGGTTTTGCAGTTGATAAAGACCAATTAGAAAGTCATCCCGATTTTGAAATCACCCATTTGCATTTAAATGACCAAACCGTTGCTGGAATGCGAATGAAAAATAAAAATTGTTTCTCTGTACAATACCATCCAGAAGCAAGTCCTGGTCCACACGATTCTTCTTATCTTTTTGATGAGTTTATTGACCGTTTAAAAGCATAAAAAAAAGGTTTCACTTCAATACAAGTGGAACCTTTTTTTATTAAGTAAGTCGAAAGTTTAAAACCAAAAATTCACTAAGACTTAAAATTATCATAGGTGTTTTAAAATCGGCATGATCTTTTTTTTTTTGATTAAATTCTTATATACGACATCAAAGAATATTCATTACTTTCTTTAAATCGATTTGTTTCTTCAACCTGTTTTACATTCCAAAAGGATACGTTTCGGGGATTTCGCTTCCATCCGGTTCGATTTGAATTGGATGTAAGGCACTTGTCTCATCTAGAAATATAAAGGCATCATATCGTTTTGGTAATATCGTTTCGACATAATTTCCAAAACGCTCCTGTTCTGGGTTGTAAACTACTCCAATTGCGCGATGTCCGATATAGGAAGAAAGACAGGGTTCCTCTCTTATTTTGTTAAGCAATAGTAATTTGTTTTTTCCCTCCGCTGCAAGATGAAAGTCGTGTTCCAAACTTCCTTTTATAGCTTCTGGCATACTCATTTTCCGCATGCGATCACCCCAACTCCTTGCCGCTACTAAGCTGCCTTTGTACGAACCGAATCCAACGGAAACTACGTCTTCTGTTGCATATTTCTCTCTTACTAGTTGTCCGACATTGATCATGCCTTGCGCCGCCATTTCTGTGGCACGGGCGTCTCCAATATGCGTGTTGTGTTCCCAAATAATTGTTTTGGCTTCTGGCCCGTG
>CALQBR020000268.1 GCA_943328865.2 Sphingobacterium thalpophilum | reverse complement strand
TACTGCGGATATTATCATCACCACAACTGGAAACAAAGACATCGTTTTGGGTTCTCATTTTGAGAAAATGAAAGACAAAACGATTGTTTGTAACATTGGTCACTTCGACAACGAAATTGACATGGCTTGGTTGAACAAAAACCACGGTGCGTCTAAAGTAGAAATCAAACCACAAGTAGATAAATATACCATTGCAGGAAAAGACATCTTGATCTTGGCTGAAGGTCGTTTGGTGAACTTAGGTTGTGCTACGGGACACCCAAGTTTTGTGATGAGTAACTCGTTTACGAACCAAACTTTGGCACAAATCGAATTGTGGAAAAACAGTGCGGCTTACAACAATGAGGTATATATGTTACCGAAACATTTGGATGAAAAAGTAGCGATGTTGCACTTGGCTAAATTAGGTGTGGAATTAGAGACTTTACGTCCTGACCAAGCACAATATATTGGTGTTGAGGTACAAGGTCCATTCAAACCAGAATATTACAGATACTAGTATTTAGAAATTAGCATTTAGTACTAAGACTAATAAACCCTCGCAGCGATGTGAGGGTTTTCTTTTTTTAATTTTGTCTTGCCCTGAAATAGCATTACCTTGATTGAGTAGCAATCCCAAAGAATAAAACAGTCCATATTTATCCATTCAGCAAAAGAGAAAATAATTCAATTCTTTTCTCTCTTTCAAAAAAAATAATTATCCACTCGCAACTAGCTTCTCAATTGAATCTACCAAAGTATTTATGGCGTAACTTTTTGTTTCAAAAAAATTAACATACTTTAGTACTGAATATTATTTATCCTAAGATTTCAATATCAAACCATTAACCTAAAGAATCCCCTATTGAAAAAAATAATTATATTTTCATTTATTTTATGCACTATCATTATTCATGCTCAAACGCTAAAAGTTGGTGCACGTATTCAGAAAACACAGGAAATGTATTGGGAAAATGGTATTTCATCCCAATACTCTTTTGCGAAATTTAAACCCAATCGGTTTTATATTGGATTTGATTATGTGTCTTCCAGATTAGGATCTGCCTACAATTCGAATGCCATTAAGCAAGACAGTTATATATTTTCGGGTAGTTGGTTATTCAACAAAAGTAAACCGTATCATTTTTTAACCCGATTAAACATGGGGTACTTTTACTCGGATTTAGAATATGAAATCTTCAATGAAATTCCAAATACCTCCTTTCTTCTCGCGCCTGAACTAGGCTTTACCTATGATTTTAAAAAAGTCCCAATTTCGTTAAATTTAGGTACTGGTTTTTATATCATTACTGCAAAAGAGGGATACTCCCCAGGAACTTTGCAACCTCTATATTTTCATTTTGATATACATTATACGCTGTTTAAAAAACAAACCAAATGAATAAAATAAACCTTCTTTTCCTATTCGCAATCACAAGTTTGTTCTACTCGTGTAGTGATCCTGTTATTACAGATGATTTACTTGATGGCAATGTTATCTTTGACCCTTCATTATATAAACCTGAACAATTCTTAGTTTCAGCAAAATATCCTACTCCAACACAAGCAGATTTAAACAAGCATATAATACTTGTTATCCATGGGTATTCTGCAACCACTTTTGAATGGCAAGAATTTAAAGATTGGTCGAATGAATCAAATTACAGAATATCACAAGTTTTATTAGGAGGTCATGGCAGAGATTATGACTCTTTTAAAGCATCAAAATGGAAAGACTGGCGTTCTGCTATAACCAATGAATACGAAAAATTAATAGCTTTGGGTTATACTAAAATCAGCATCGCTGGTTCATCAACTGGAGGTACCCTGATTTTGGAACTAGTAAAGTCGGGCTATTTTAATTCTAAATTGCATCCTAAAAATTTATTCTTAATTGATCCAATTGTTGTAGCTTCTAGTAAACTACAATCCACTGTAGGAATTATTGGGCCAATGATAGTCAGTGTTGAATCTGAACAGAGCGCTCAAGAAAACAAATATTGGTATCGATTTAGACCCTATGAAACAATTAACGAGTTGAATTGTTTAATGAGAACTGTTCGCAAAGGCCTTGAAGATGGAATAATGCTTCCAACAGGAACTTATTTAAAAGTATTTCATTCCTTACACGATCCAGTTGCTAGCACAACAAGTACCGTTTTAATCTATAAAGGCTTAAAAACAAGTATAGGAACTCACATAGATGTACAATTAATGAATTCTGACATTCATGTTTTTACAAGATTAAGCTTGCGTTCTAATGTTACTCCTTTACAACATGCCAATCAATTAGATGCATTTAACCAAATAGTAAATAAGTTAAATTAACGCGATAACATCTGTCAAGAAAAATTTCCCAAATTAGAGTATACAGAAAATCAGAAGATTAATTTTAGTCTTTGATACTTACAATTCAACTTGAATATAAATACATTCAAATTACAAAGCAAGTCTACTAAAACCGAATAAAATCATTATATAGTGATTATATCGAAAACAGTTAAATACTTTAAAAAGTGCTAAATTTTGGATTATCTGACTGTTAGACTGTTTAAAGTAAGACAAAATTAGCACAAAAAAACCGCCTCAATGTTGAGACGGTTTTCAGTATAACTTGTGCTATTACTTGGCATTAAAAACAATTGGTAAATCATAGCCTGTTCGCACGGGTTGGTCATTTTTAATTGCAGGCGACCATTTCGTTTTGATGGACTTAAGTACTCTTACAATACTCTTCTTCATACTTTTACTCATTGTTGGATCGTTTACGGTTATGGCACTCATCGTACCATCTTTTTCAATTACAAACGAAACGTTGATTTTAGAAAATCCATCATAATCCATCTCTGAATTGTCAAAATTAGTGATGACTTTATCATAGAACTTTTCTAAACCCCCTGGATACTCCGCAATTTTTTGAAGTTCACTTAAGTCTACATTTACTTTATCCGTTTCCGACTTAGTGGCATCGGCGACTTTGAGAGACTCTAATTCAGACAAATTAGGTTTTTTCTTTTTAATTGTGTCGGTTGTTTGATTAAATCCCTCTTTTTGGATCGTTTTTGAAAACACTTGCTGACAAAATAAAAGGGAGAACAATACTATTGCAATAAAAAAACCTTTGTTTAAAATAGAATTCCAATTGTTGTCATTTACAGCATCTTTTCCCCATGATCCTTTACT
>CALQBR020000267.1 GCA_943328865.2 Sphingobacterium thalpophilum | reverse complement strand
GAAGGTTTTGGTTCGCCTATTGGAAAACTAAAAGGAATTAACCTGGCTATTGAAGACATGAGTCCAAGAGATTTGAGAGCTTATGATATTTATGAAGCTGAAACTGTCACTCTAGAGTTTGAAGGAAACATTACAGTAACTGGAGAAATTATCACAGGTTCAAGAAATCTACAAGGCGAAATTATTATTATCAGTTTTAAAAACTGTACGGTTACACACAATGACACTATTTTATTCCAACCGGAATGGGGTATTTACGATATGGCAGTTGGCAAAAAAGTGATTTCAGCTTTTTCAGGTCCGGCCGATGTTAATAGTTTTGATATGATTAGCCATGTGCCATCAAGTCAAACTATCAAAGCAAAAAAATCGCCGGAAAGAGTAGAACTAGAGGAACTTTATCGTAATATCAGAAATCTCCGTGAAGGAAAACCGGCTCACATTTCATTAAAAGAAGCTTTTGCTGCCGTTAGTGCAAATCATCCAAGTGATTGGTTGCTATCTATAGAAATTGCTGAACTGGCAGTCAAAGAAAACGATCACGATTTATTAGAAAAAACAATCAACCATCTTGAAAAGGTAAAACAAAATCGTACAGAAGTGGCTCATTTAATTTCTGGTGGAATAGGATTATTTTTAGAAAAGACAACTACATAAAATTAAAAATTTATTCTCGGAAACTGCTCCTGAAGCTTAACAATCTTGTTTTTTAGAGTATTTAAGAACTTTTGATGACTCGCTGTATTTGGATTAAAAGGTCTATGGGCTAATCCTTTTTGAATGCTACAAACTTCTTCCATGGTTGCAAAGTTTTCTTCTGAAATATAATTTTCTGAAAAACGCTTCCAAATATAATCTATTGCCGTTTGGCTTGGATGCAACATGTCTTCGGCATAAAAACGATAGTCGCGTAGTTCGTCCATCATGATTTCGTAGCTGGGAAAGTAGTTGCACTTCGACAGAAACAATGTGACAAAATTGTGTAAAGCCGAGATCAAATGCGCCTTGCTTCTTTGATTTTCTACAAAGCCATCTTTGATATGACGAACAGGAGAAACTGTGAAGATGAATTGGCAATTCGGATTGACTTTCTGAATTAAATCAATAGTGTTTTGGATGGATTTTTCAATAGTTGCTACTGATAGGATTTCTTTTTCAAATTGGCTTTGCGGTACTTTATGACAATTGGCGACAATGCTATTTGATGATTTGTTTCGGTAAACCCAAGATGTTCCGTATGTAATTTGAAAATGTGTCGATTTGAAAATTTGAAGATGAAAATCGCTCAATATTTGATTTAATCTATCGAGGAAAATTGTTTTGTCAGAATGGCTTAACTCCGAATGTACTTCAAAACAATGCCATAAATCATTGTGAAAAAAAATATCATTTTCGGTAAACTTTTGATTATTGACCGCTCTAGAAATCAAGTTCTCAATAGAAACCGGATTGAAAATAATTCCAAACGGATTGACTGTGTTTTGGAATTTAAAATAGCTGAACTTCTCACCTATATTTTGGGCAAAACAAGAACCCAAAGATATAATTCTTGAATCGTAATCTATCGGATTACTTGATTTGCTTATTGGGATTGTAGTATTAAAGTTCATTTTCAAATTTTAAACACCAAAAATACAAAATAAACGGTCCATCAAATTATAAACTATTACATTACAAAGAGCTTTAGACTGTCTTTTAATTTTCTACTTTTGACAAAAATTAATGAGATCGCTTTGTGTCTCACAATGACAAAAAATGAAACTACTATACGCTTATCTCAAAAAACATAAATTACTCTTATTTTTAGCGCTTTTAATGGCCGCAATAAACATCTGTTTTAGTTTATCCGACTCTGTAATTACCGGAAAATTAATGCAAGATTGTGGTGTAGGAATTAGCAAATACAAAGGCAATGAAATCGGTTTTATAAAATCAGTAGCTTTTTGGTTGGGTTTATCACTTGGAGCAGCCATGATTTCGAGAATTACTAAAAATTTTCAGGATTATTTTACCAACATTGTTATTCAGCGCACTGGTGCTGAAATGTACACTGACGGAATCAAAAAATCACTCGATTTGCCTTATGAAGAATTCGAAGACCAACGCAGTGGTGAAACGTTAAGCAAATTAACTAAAGTACGCTCCGATTCCGAAAAGTTAATCACGCTTTCTATTTCATTAATCTTTCAAACCGTAATCGGATTTATTTTTGTGATTTTGTATGTTTCACAAATCGACTATAGAATTTCATTTATCTTTTTAATTACGGCGCCAATTATAGCTTTTATTAGTTCTTATTTAGGTAAAAAAATAAAAATAGTGTCCCGAACAATTGTCACACAAACGAATGCCTTAGCAGGCTCAACAACAGAAAGTTTACGAAATATTGAATTGGTGAAAAGTTTAGGATTAACTTACCAAGAAGAAAAAAGGCTGAACTTAAACACCTTAAAAATTCTGCAACTTGAGATACAAAAGGTTCGTTTTGTTAGAAGTTTGAGTTTTATTCAAGGCACCACGGTACATTTTATGAGAACATGTGTTGTTTTTTCGTTGTATTATTTTTTGTTTGGCGGAAAAATTTTGGTTGGCGATTTGTTGACAATGGTCTTTTTTACCTTTTTTATTTTTGGCCCATTACAAGAGCTCGGTTCATTTATCATTGCATTGAATGAAACCAAAGTTTCTATGGAAAATTTCAAAGAATTATTGAGCGCTCCCAAAGAATACCGTCCAAAAGATGCCAAACATATAGGCGCTATTCAAGCGTTGCAATTTTCAAACGTAAGTTTCAAACACAAAACGGCCAAACATCCTGCCGTTGAGAACATCACTTTCGACATCAAACAAGGAGAAACGGTTGCCTTTGTTGGCCCTTCAGGAGCAGGAAAAACAACTTTAGTTAAACTTTTAGTGGGATTATACCCTCCTATGAAAGGCCATGTAAAATACAACGCTATTGACTCGTCCGAAATAGATTTATTAGATTTAAGAAAACAACTCGGATTCGTAACCCAAGATGCCCAATTGTTTTCTGGAACCATACGTGAAAACCTATTGTTTGTAAAACCAACGGCAACCGATGAAGAACTTCTGGAAGTTTTACACAAAGCCAGTTGTGATAATTTATTAGCTCGTGCCGAAGACGGATTAAATTCGACCATAGGCG
>CALQBR020000266.1 GCA_943328865.2 Sphingobacterium thalpophilum | reverse complement strand
TGATGGATTGTCTTTTTGGTACTGCCCCAATACAGGAACTCCAGTTCCAGGAGGGATTACCTTTGAACAAGCTACTTACTTGTTGAGTAAATTAGCCGAAAGTGGCAAAGATATCATTGGTTTCGACTTAGTTGAGGTAGCGCCTGGAGATGATGATTGGGATGGTAATGTGGGTGCAAGAATGTTGTACCACATGTGCGGAGTTTTAGCTAAAAATAACGGAATGAATGTCGGTAAAAAGATAGTATTCAACCGATAATATTTTTTAATATCAAATTACAAAGGCGAGCATTATGTTCGCCTTTGTGTTTTGTAAGGATTTTCTAAGAAATAATAAGTGGTTGGATTAAATTTGGGTAAGCAAATTTTTTTGGAAGTTTGTGTTGGTTTTTTGATGCAAAAATGAATGAGATACCATAATAATGGCTTACTTTTTAAAACTAGCGTGAATCTAAATTAAGTTTGATTTATGACAGTATGTTTAGATAATTGCTTAATTTTGCAATCTTATATTTACATTTTTTCTTGATGCAAAAATCTATTAAGATTGCTATAGTTGGTTCCGGATTAGTAGGTTCTTTATTGGCTATTTATCTAAAAAAAGCAGGCCATACCGTTCATGTCTATGATAGAAGTCCTGATATTCGTAAAATTGAATTCTCTGGGCGTTCCATTAATTTAGCAATGTCTCATCGAGGATGGAAAGCCTTAGATAGAGTTGGTATTGGTGATGAAGTGAGAAGTATTGCGATTCCAATGGAAAAAAGAGCCATTCATTTGGTAGACAAACTTAATTTTCAAAATTACGGTCAAGAAGGACAAAGTATTTATTCGATTTCTAGAGGGACTCTCAATAGGAAAATGATTGATTTGGCAGAGAAAGCAGGAACGGAGTTTTTCTTTGAGCAAAAAATTTGGGACGTTTCCTTAGCGGATGCTACTTTACACATCGGAGAAGAAGAACGAGGAGAGTGGACGGCTCATAAATATGATATGGTTTTTGGAGCCGATGGTGCTTTCTCCAGAATTCGCCATAGAATGCAGCGTCAAAATAGATTTAATTATTCTCAAGAGTTCTTAAACTCAGGATATAAAGAATTAAATATTCCACCCAATGCGGATGGTAGTCATAAATTAGACAAGAATTCCTTCCATATCTGGCCACGACGAGAATACATGTTGATTGCATTGCCCAATTTAGACGGTAGTTTTACAGGTACATTGTTTATGCCTTTTGAAGGAGAAAGTTCATTCGAATCTCTGAAAGATAGAGAATCAGTAGCCGCTTTTTTTGAAAAAAACTTACCTGACACCATTGATGTCATTCCTAAATTGACGGAAGATTTCTTTAAAAACCCAACCAGTACTTTGGTAACCATGAAATGTTTTCCATGGACTTATGAAGATAAAGTGGCCCTAATTGGAGATGCCTGTCATGCAATCGTTCCCTTTTATGGGCAAGGCATGAATGCGGGTTTTGAGGATATAACCATTCTCTATGAATTCATGGAGCAGTATGGTGATGATTGGAAAACCATTTTCTCTGAATATGAGAAATCTCGTAAACCCAATGCCGATGCAATTGCTGAATTGTCCTATCGCAACTTTATGGAAATGAGTTCCAAAACGGCGGATGAGAAATTCCTACTACAAAAGAAAATAGAGAAGCGTTTTGCAGAAAACCACCCCGAAAAATGGCTTCCACTTTATGACAGGGTAACCTTTAGCCATCGGCCTTACTCTGAAGCACTTGCGATAGGAAATCGTCAGAATGAATTAATGGAAGAGGTGATGAAAATGCCAAATATAGAAGCCATTTGGGATAGTATCGAAGTGGAAAATAAAATTTTACAACTACTGCAATAATTTAGTTTTTAAATAAATCTCCTGTTGTTTTAGATGTTTCGTCAATATAAAAAAGCAATTGATTTTATTGGCGCTGCCGCTTTGGAAGCCGAATTTTTTTCACCAATTTAATTCATGCGTTTAAGGAATTATAACGCATTTTATTCCAATAAACAGTTTTTTACCCAATTCGCACTTGAATAAAAGGCAACCAAATTTCTAGCTCGTTCTATCAAAAGAGCGCCCAATTTATTATGGGTTTTTAAACTTGATTTCTAACCAAAAGACCGTCTAATGTAAAGTTAAAGTAAACTAAAAGTTAAGAAAATAAAATTTTCTAATAGGTCTTTAAAGAAACCCGTTAAACTGTCTATTTTAATCTAAAAAATGTTTTTTTATTTAAACTAAAAAATTAAATTTGCCCAAAATCAAGTTTAATCACAGTTTAAAGCTTAATAAATTATTTAAAACTATTAAAATTAAAAAAAAATGGCAAACGTTAAAAAAGAAGGCGGTTCAAAAGTAGGTGGAATGATGTCAGGAATCATCATTCTTGCATGTGTATTTGTTGGGTGGATTATTTGGTCACAAGTAATGGGAGCTGCAGCGAATTTCGAAGGTGGAGATAGTGAAAAAGGGCATCCATTGAATACTTTAGGGATGGTTTACAAAGGAGGATTTATCGTACCAGTATTATTAGGAATGTTGTTGATGGTAATTGTTTTTTCTTTTGAGCGTTTTATGGTTATCGCAAAATCATCTGGAAAAGGAAATTTAGATGCGTTTATGAGAAATGTTCAAGGGAGCATTAAAGAAGGAAATATTGAGGATGCTATCGCTTCTTGTGATGCGCAACAAGGTTCAGTAGCAAATGCTATAAAATCAGCCTTAGTTAAATACCAAGATGTTAAAAAAGAAGGATTTAATAGCGAAGATGCAGCAGAGACAATTCACAAAGAAATTGAAGAAGCAACTTCTCTTGAGATGCCAATGTTAGAAAAAAACATGACAATTATTTCTTCATTAGTTTCTTTGGGAACACTTGGAGGATTGTTAGGAACAGTATCGGGGATGATTAAAGCGTTTGGTGCTTTGGCTAGCGCAGGTACTCCTGATCAAGCAGCTCTTGCAACTGGTATTTCTGAGGCGCTTATCAATACAGCAACGGGAATCTCTACTTCAGTATTGGCGATTATTGCTTACAACTTCTTTACTTCTAAAATTGACGATTTGACTTACTCTATTGATGAGGCAGGTACTACTATCGTAAATACTTACAGAAAATTTAGAGGTAGTTTAAAACAATAATAATTTTGATATACCCATATCAAATAAGATATA
>CALQBR020000265.1 GCA_943328865.2 Sphingobacterium thalpophilum | reverse complement strand
TGATACCAATTTATTCTCTCCTTTTTATCGGCTTGTTTAATTATGGACCATTAATAAACAATCATTCTTTAGTATTAGATATTAAAGAAGTACCAAAGGGAAAAGGTACAAATTGGTTGGAAAGAAATTATTTAATGGCTAAATTTTGGGATGAAGGTAAAATTCCTCAAACAAAATGGTTGTCGAGTGATGAAGTATTGGAATATAAAAGACAAAACCCATCTGCTTATATTCCCAAATCAAATATAGATTTGTTAATTAATGAACCTAAGCTTTATATAATACAAATGATAAGGATGTTTTTTTCAGCGAATTACACCCTTTTCTTATATGTGAATATATTTTATTTATTATCTATTTACTTTGTATTTAAAAAGTACATTCAAAAAAAATCATTTAGTGATTTTAATAATTCTTTTGAATTAATTAATGAAAAACAAATAGAGTTGACTTTGGTACTTTTTTATTTAAGTGTATTGTTTTTTAGTTTTTTATCAGTTAAACTTTTTGAGTTTAGATGGGTCATTCCTGTGATGATAGTTATGATTTGGAATGTTTGTATTTCGCTTACAAAATTAAGAGGTAGTATGATTCGAATGATTTTGACTATTTTCTACTTATTATTTACGATATGGATTTTGAAAGGGTACAAGTTATTTTTAATTAACTAGGGATTTTTTTGTTAATAGATTATGTTTTTTAACTCCTTATCTTTCGCCATATTTTTACCAATAGTATTTATACTATATTGGGTTGTTTTCAATAATTATAAAATCACTCAAAATGCAATATTAATTCTAGCGAGTTATTATTTTTTACTCTTGTTGGGATTCGAGGTTACTTGATTTTGCTCAGAAATAATCTAAATTATTAGAAAATTGTGGTTACGTTTCATTATTAGAAACAGGTAGGAGTTAAAAGGTTTTCTTTATATAAAAGTTTAATATAATAGATATTATGATTAAATTAAAAGAATTTGTAAGGACAACAGCATTCGTTTAGAGGCTATCACAATACCAATGTGTGAGAATACAATAATTTACAATCGTTATTTAGAGACTTTAAATATTATATATCCACGTCAAAGTTATCAATGATGACAAATACTTCACTACTTGTAGTCATAGGAATGATTTAGGAGCAAATAAATTTACTAAAATTATTATTGAAGACCTGATTCTAAAGAAAAGTCAAAAATAGTAATTGATCATGTGAAATTATCATAACTAGTAAATGTTTTATTTTTTTTGATAATAATAGAGGATATAAACTTATAGTTGTAGGTTTTTGGTCGAAATTAAATTATTATATTTGGACAAATTATAGGAAGATTTATTGTTAAAAGAGTATTATGAAAATAGCTTTTCTCACTCCAGAATACCCCCATGTTAAAACCGGTAATGCTGGCGGTATTGGGACGAGTATCAAAAACTTGGCTGAAAGTTTAACTGCTTTAGGACATTCCGTTCGCATATTAGTATATGGTCAAAATCTAGATGCCACTTTTGATGAAGATAAAATAGTTATTCAACAGATAAAAAATATACAGTTCAAAGGGTTGTCTTGGTATTTTACTAAAAAAAAAATACAAAAGGTTATAGATGGTTTGCATGATGCTGGATTAGTTGATATTGTAGAAGCGCCTGATTGGACTGGTATTACTTCTTTTGTTCAGCCTATAAAATGTCCAATAGTAATACGTTTAAATGGTAGTGATACTTATTTTTGTCATTTGGATAATCGTCCTGTGAAATGGTGGAATCGGTTTCATGAGAAAAGAGCGCTTCAAAAAGCCAAAGGACATATTTCGGTGAGTCAGTATACAGCGGTTTTGACTAATCAATTGTTTGGTTTATCTATTCCTTTTACTATTATTCCTAATGGGATTGATCCTTTACTTTTTTTTCCCGATAATACAGTAAAAGACAACAATACTATTTTGTATTTTGGTACCCTGATACGTAAAAAAGGAGTGCTAGAATTGCCTTTGATTTTTAATAAAGTAATTGTTAAAAATCCAAATGCCAAACTCCTTTTGGTAGGAAGAGATGCGTCTGATATCGCTACGGGAAGTGCTTCTACATGGCAATTGATGCAAGATCTGTTTGCTCCCGAAGCATTAAAACAAGTTAGATTTGTAGCTGAAGTACCTTATGAATCGGTTCGTACACATGTTGCGAAAGCCAGTATTTGTGTGTTTCCTTCTTTTGCAGAGGCTTTACCCGTTTCTTGGTTGGAAGCGATGGCAATGGAAAAGGCTATAGTAGCTTCTAATATTGGCTGGGGACCTGAAGTAATTCAATCATACAAGGAAGGTGTTTTAGTAAATCCTAAAAATCATGAGGATTTTGCTAATGCTATTTTAGAGTTGTTAGAAAATCAAACTAAAAGTACTATCTTTGGCCAAAATGCTGCAGAAAAAATACACACTGTTTTTGCTAGTAAATTAATTGCAGAACAGAGTTTATTGTTTTATAAATCGATAATATAAACAAGGAAATGATGCTTTTTAATACTTATACTAATGCTAAAGGAGAGCAAATATATTATATAGGTAATCCTAATCTAGATAAGCTAGAGTTACTGTCTACGGGTACAGGTGATTTGTGGCACAGTTCATTTGAACAAGGATACAAAAATGCTTTCCCTGAAATCGTTTATTTTGCGGTTGTTTTTTCTTTTTATGTTAACGATTTTGATGATTTAGAAGAATGTGTGAGTTGGAGGATAAATCCAAAAGCCTTTGCTGTGCGGAAGTCCGTTTGGGATTATTTAAATGGTTTTGATGCCGATTTTGAAAATCCAACTCTGCAAGCGTTAGATTTTGGTTTTAATTTATTAAAAAATTCAGGAGGAGTACCATTGTATGTTCAGGGATTATTTTCAGATACCCAACAAACAATTCATAAAATATCTTCGTATGATCGTCATGTTTTTTATAGAAAAAATTTTAAATGGGATCATGCAATTTATATGAATGTTAGGTTAGGTTTTTGGAAAATCAATGAATGGTTTAACTTAATTAGAGCGAGGAAATTTTCTTTTAGAAATTGGTATCCGGTTCTTTGTCCGAGACCTTTGGAATCCATAAAAGGGAATCCAACCGTGAGTTATATTATACCTACGATGTTACGACAGGATTTTACTTTGACTTTGTTAGAGGATTTAAAAAATCAAACTTATTTGC
>CALQBR020000264.1 GCA_943328865.2 Sphingobacterium thalpophilum | reverse complement strand
TTTTGGTTAAACCTGTTGAAGTTGAATTTTGGCAAGGACGTCCTAATCGATTGCATGATAGAATCCGTTATCAGTTGCAAAATGATTTTTCATGGAAGATCGATCGATTGGCTCCTTAATTAGTTATTTATAAAAGTAGATTGATTTTAAATTTTTAATAATATAATGACTCCTTTTTAAAGGGGTCATTTTTTTTGTTCAAACTTTTTAAACGACTGTAAATTAATTATTTGTAAGATTTCTTTAGCTCAAAAGTTAAAAACATTGTAATTAAGCGGTTTTATTTGGCGGTTTGTCGATAAGGTGCTACTATTGATAACTGTATTTTTTTCTAACATGGATTGCTCCTTAAAAGAGTTTGAAATTCAATTTTTTAGTTGGGTTCATTAGGAAATATCAATTATCAAAAAAGAATAATTTAAAGTCAATTCAAGCGCTTGAATTAGCTTATCGCATACAATTTCTATCACCAAATAGCTACTTATGAAAAAAGAAATCCCTCAAATCATAGTTTTTGTATCCTTATTTGTTACAATAATTTCATGCGCACCAAGTACTTACGATGATTTTGCTAAAAAAGAAACACAAGTAATGGATTATCAATACAATAGTAATGAGATAGCATTAATCCGATTGATTAATCAATATAGAAATAGTGTAAATCTTAATTCTTTGACCATAATAAATCACATTTCCTTCAAGTCACAAGAACATAATAATTATATGATTCAGAATCAGTTGGTCAATCATGATTATTTTCAAGAACGTTCGGAAAATATTATACACGTTTTAGGAGCAGTAAAAGTGAATGAAAATGTGGCTTATAATTTTATCAGTCCTTCAGGAGCCTTGCACGCTTGGTTGAATAGTCCCCGGCATCGCGCTAATATTGAAGGTGATTTCTCTAATTTTGGCATTTCGGTTTCTACAAGTCTTGAGTCGGGAAAGAAATATTACACCGTTATCTTTATTAGTAAATAAATATCTTTTAGTATTTAACTTAAATTCATAAAAAAAACCTGTTCAAAGATTGAACAGGTTCAGGGAAAAAAATATAAAAAAAATGGTTGGTTGTATTAGTTTAAATTTTTTATAAATAAATGATAATGAATTCACTGCGTCTATTTTCTTGATGTGCTGCTTTATCGCAATGCACCTTATCAGTACACTTGTTAACCAGCTCTTTTTCTCCATAACCTTTACCAGTTAATCGACTCTTATCAATACCATTGTTAATCAGCCAAGCGATCGTAGATTTTGCTCTTCTTTCCGATAAATTTTTATTGTATCGGAAGGTTCCTCTACTGTCAGTGTGAGAACGAATATCTATTTTCATTGTCGGATTTTTTTCCATCACATCTAATATTTTTTCAAGTTCATAAGCTGCATCTTTTCGGATAATTGATTGATCAAAATCAAAATAGATATTTTTTATTCCAAATGTTTTTGCAAGATCATCGCCATTAGTCACGGCTTTTATTTTTTTCTCCAAAAGGATTGGCAATTCAGTTCTTCCAGATTCCTTGGCAATAGTAATTTTTTGTTCTTTAGTTTCATAAGCTTCCTTTTCACCTCTAACATAATAGGATTTTTCGCAATCTACATCAAACGAATAATTTCCTTTATCATCAGATGCAGTGGTATTTATTAAATGATACCGGTCATCATATAAGTCAATTTTAGCATTGGTGATTATTTCATTTGTATCTAAATCCGAAACCAATCCGAATAATTCTTGGTCGCAGATAAGTTTTTTGAGTTCTATGAATTTATAAATATCATCAGATCCTTTTCCACCAACTCTATTGGAAGTCAAATAACCCGTATTAGTTTTGGAGTCCACCAAATAACCAAAATCATCATTTCCGGAATTGGCGGGTTCTCCAATATTTTTGACCTCATTTAAAGTGCCGTCCATTTTAATTTTTGAGACAAAAATATCTAAACCTCCAAGCCCAGGATGTCCATCTGATGCAAAATACAATTCGTTTTCGGCACTCACAAAAGGAAAGGTTTCTCTTCCTTCGGTATTTATATTACTTCCCAAATTTTCTGGATTTCCATAACTTCCATCTTCATTTATTGTTACTTTGAACAAATCGGATTGACCAATAGTTCCAGGCATATCGGAAGCAAAATATAATGTTTTTTCATCTGGACTTAACGCGGGGTGGGCTACACTGTATTGATTACTATTAAAAGGCAGTTCGATTATATTAGTCCATTTCTTATTGATTAGACTGGCTTTGTATATTTTAAATAACATAATTGAAGCGGTGTTTTTTCCTGCTCTTTCATTATTTAAGTTGTTTTTTGTGAAATACATGATTTTTCCATCTTTTGTAAATATGGGTGTTGCATCATAAAAACGGGTATTAAATTGTTTTGAAAACTTTTTTGGAGTATTCTGGTTACCATCAATACTGATTTCAGAGGAATAGATATCGGTAAAATATTGATTGTTCCATTTGTGCTTTCTCTTTATGAAATTCCCAGTATCTCTAGCCGATGTAAAAATCAGTTTGTTTCCCAAAAATGAACTTCCATAATCTGAATAGACAGAATTTATTCCAGCATCTTCTATTTGATATCTTCCAGAATTGGCCTTTATATCTGCTAGATAATCACTATTATTTTCAAAAAGTTGTCCTCTTAAATCACTAGCAAATTTTTGATGAAATATTGCTAGCATTTCAGCCGATTTTGGATGGTTTCCTATAGATTTCAAGCACTGTGCATACCGATAATAGTATTCTCTATCTACTTCTTGTGTCATGGCAAACAATTCTCCATACCATTTGGCTGCTTTTTCTAATTTGGCATTGAAGTAATAGGAGTTGCCTAATTTCTGAAACATATCGATTGATTTGTAGCCTTTTGCTGCAATACGCTCATAGGTTTCAATTGCATCTATATAGGCATATTGTTCATATTTTTTGTCGGCTCTTTTTATTGTGGCCTTTTGTGCACAAGCATTAATAGCTATAAAAGTCAGCAGCGATATATATATAATTATACTTTTCATACTATTTTTATATTAAAAGAATCTAGGTGAGGTGATTTCGTTATGATTTTTAAAAAGTTCATATCGTAAAAATATTTCATGAGATCCTGAATTATAGTTTTCTAATTTTGTTGTTTCTAGATCATAACCATATCCAGCGAATAACCCATCATATAATTGAAAAC
>CALQBR020000263.1 GCA_943328865.2 Sphingobacterium thalpophilum | reverse complement strand
GCTTGTAAAAAATTCTCCGATGACAATAAAAACATTGCTCGACTTTGTTCAGAACGACTTTTATACGATTTAACAATCATCTCCGCATAATCTTCCTTCAGCAGTTCCAACTCTTTTTTGAGGTGATTGATTTGTATTTGATTAATATACATGTCATTACTCAATAATTTGGTTTGCTTCTCCGTGGTATTGATTAATTTAACCTTCAGATTGATTTTAGTTTTTTGAATTTCAATCAAACTTTTAACGGATTTCTCTTTTTTCTTAGTGGCTTGCAATAGCCTTTCGTTTTCACGAATTTCTTCCTGAATTTGGGCTTTTCGTTGTTCTAATTTTTGTTGCTGGTCTTCCTGAGCAAATCCCTGGAAGGCCATCAAGATAAAAAATAGGCTTAAGATAAATTTTGGCATATTAAAAATATATTTGTGCAAAGCTAATCAATAAAAATTCTTTCGTAACCATCGGGAACGTCATATGGAAAAGAAAGTTCCTCATTAAAGGTAAATGCGTTGTAAACAATATTAATATTTGTTTTTTCTTGTTGCTGAATCGCTTCAATATCTAAATTTAATGGAACAATTGCTTCACTAAATTCTTTATGATTCGGATACGTTACTTGTAGCATCCGCCCAGTTGAGGGTTGAATAATGGATTGCCTCTTAAGTAAAAATTGATCTGAATCAATATAAAAGGCTTTATTGGCATTCAAATCGGTTGTATTTTCTAACTTATATAATTGGTCCGCAATGGTCATTTGATAGGTTTCCTTGTGTAAATCATCAAAAGTCTGTCCTACTAACATACTTTGGAATTTCTGAAAATCCAGATCAGTTCCTAACCATTGGCTCAATCCGGCAAAATTCCCTTCAAAATATTTTCCGTTGATTTTCTCATAATACTTAACTTCTGTTGGTGTAATTAAGGCTTTGGCCATGGTAATCCCCAAAAAACGAACACTAATTAAGATTTTTTCGTCTTTCTTAATCTTAATTTCCGCTGATACATTTTGAGACTGTTTATCATCTGTATATGCAACACTTGATTTTATATATAACGTAGAGAAATCTTTTTTAGTAGCGTAATGGCTTGCTATAATTTCATCTGTCGATATTCCTTTGCTAGCAGTTACTACCTCGGGAATAACTACTTTTTTGGCTTTACAGGACAGGAGTGTTAGTGAACTGACCAAACAAACCATAAAAAAAGACCATCTCAAGGATCTATTTTTTTTCATTTCTTTTTTGCTGTATTAATTTTTCTGCTTTGGAAAAATAGGATTCTTTTTTCTTTAGCTGTCCTAATCCGTTATAGGATTCTCCTAACTGAATATTGAAATTAATTTCCAAATCAATATTGTCTACTAGAAAATCCATTCCCGTTTCCAAAATTTCTTTGGCTGTTTTAAAAAGACCTAGCTGATTGTAAGCCAATCCCGCATAAAAATAAAACTGGGGTTGCGTTGGAAAAATTTGAATCATCGCATCTGCTTTTTTAGCAAGACCGTCATATTGTCCTTTTCCAGTATACACTTCCAGCAAAAACAATCCGGTCTCAAAATCTTCTGGACTTTTTTCTAAATGCATTTCGTAAAATCGGATGGCGCGATCCCATTTCTTTTTATTGTGATAGAACTTCCCTATTTCCTTGGCAACTTTTACCTCTTTGTCATTGTCAAAATAAGAAACGGCCCTTTCTAAATCGGTATCTAACTGTGGTTTGTCTTTGATAAAAATCAAAAACTCATTCAGCATGCGGTGTTTAATTTTACTGTCAATTTTGGTGCTTGCTAAAACCAAATTCATTGATTTAACTACGTTTATACCATCGTTGGCTTTCAAATGCGACCCAAATAGATTAACTTGAGCCCAATCAGAAGTTGGAATTTCAGCTTCTAATTGTTTGGCGATTTCAAGGGCTTTTTCTTCTTGATTGCTATCATTATAGAGTTGAATCAAATCGTTATAATTCGATTCCTCTTTGGGATTTTTCTTGATTTGCGCAATCAAATTATCCATTTCGGCACTTTGGAATTTTGGATCCAAAAGAATTTGAAATTTATAATTGTCCCTCAGCTCTGATTTGCCAACGCTGTCATTCAATTCATTAATCAATGCCAACGCACGATCGAATTGTTTGGTATTCATATAAAGAGAAACCAACTCCTCTTTGTATTCTTTTTTGAATGCCACCAATTTATCTACAATAACAATGGCCTGACCCCAATTCTTTGTTTCATAACAAACATCATACATTCCAACCCAAAACCATTTATTGCCTGGGTCAATTTCGGTTGCTTTTTCGAAAGAAGCATAGGCATTTTTGTAATTTTTTTGTGCCAAATAATTTCTGCCTAATTCTGAAAAAACACTTGCATTGTTGGGTTGAATTTGGAGGCATTTATCCAAAATGGCTGTAGCTTTGTCATAGTTCTCAATCCCTTTTTGTAACAAGGCCTCATAAAATAAATCCTGGAATTCATCATTTACCAAAGCAATATCTTGTGGCTCTGTTTGTGCCATAAGCGAAGTAGGGATGCTGAAAATCCAAAAGAGGATAAAAACTAGGGGCTGTTTCATATCGGTAACTATTATTTAAATATTACTCTAAAACCGAGTAATCTCCAATGCTAATGCTGGTGAAATTACCATCAAAGCTGGCATGATTTCCAATCATCGCATTATCGAGTTGGGCATTTTTAATATGGGCGTGGGTTTGAACCAAACTATTTTTGATGGTTGTGTTTTGGACATGACATCCTTTTCCTAACGATACATTTGGACCAACAGTTGTGTTGATTAAAACTACATCTTCCCCAATATAACAAGGAGGAATAATAGTTGCATTTTCTAGTTTTACATCATAAGCTACCAAATGTTCGCCATCATTGTGCAAGAAATTCAACATGCGTGAATTGGTATCCACCGTAACATTCTTATTTCCACAATCCATCCATTCGTCCACTTTACCAGGGACAAATACCATGCCTTTTGCCATCATTTGTTTGATGCCATCATTAATCTGATATTCTCCACCATGAATAATGTTGTTGTCTAAGACCAATTGTAATTCATTTTTCAGTACTGCTACCTCTTTAAAATAGTATATTCCGATAACAGCTAGGTCTGAAACAAATTCTTTTGGTTTTTCTACCAATTCTACAATTTCGTTTTTTTCATTTAAGTTGATTACCCCAAAAGCTTC
>CALQBR020000262.1 GCA_943328865.2 Sphingobacterium thalpophilum | reverse complement strand
TATTTGGGTTCAAGCTCAGTTATAACCGCATTGACAAATGACACCAAACAAACCGATTTTTATCTAGGATACCGATTGGGATTAAGATAAATGCTCTGAAAAAACAAAATTGGAATGCTGACACCATACAAAACGGACGTTACCTTTAGAAAAGAATCGCTAAAAAAGCTGTTGCATGTCATTTCAGCAAATGAAGAGGCTATCATTAAAGCTTTGTATGATGATTTCAAAAAACCTTCTTTTGAAGCCATTTTAACAGAAACCAATTATGTCATTTCAGATTTAAAAAAAACGATTAATAGCATCCATCATTGGGCAAAACCCAAAAAAGTTTTCCCTGCTTTAGTAAACTTTCCTTCTAGAGATTTCATTTATAACGAACCATACGGCCGTGTATTAATCATTGCACCATGGAATTATCCGTTTCAGTTAGCACTTTGTCCTTTAATTGCTGCTATTGCTGCAGGTAACAGTGTAGTCTTAAAACCATCTGAGCTTACCCCGAATACTTCCAAAATTATCAAAAAAATTATTGGAGAAACTTTTGATGAAAATCATGCAGAAGTTATTGAAGGTGGTGTAGCTGTTTCACAAGAACTCCTTTCACAACGTTGGGATTATATTTTTTTTACAGGAAGTGTTGCGGTCGGCAAAATAATTGTCAAAGCTGCTGCAGAGAACTTAACGCCCGTAACTTTAGAACTTGGCGGAAAAAGTCCTTGTATTGTTGATGAAACTGCCAATCTAAAATTAGCTGCCAAACGCATTGTATGGGGGAAATTCATTAATGCAGGCCAAACTTGTATTGCCCCTGATTATATTTTGGTTAAGTCCAAAATAAAACCCCAACTGATTGCTTATTTAAAAGCCGAAATTATTAATGCCTATGGTGAAAATCCTGAAATATCTTCTGATTTTCCTAGAATCATCAATCAGAAAAATTGGCAACGACTTTATAATCTTTTGGAAGGAGAAAACATCCTCTTTGGAGGACATAGCCATGCTGAAAGTAATTACCTCGCTCCTACTCTTGTTGACGAACCTAGTTTGGAAAGCGCACTAATGAAAGACGAAATCTTCGGTCCCATCCTACCCATTCTTGCATACGATGAAGCTACCGATTTAAAAAATACAATTTCAAAATATGAAAAGCCCTTGGCTTTATATGTATTTACTGAAAACAAAACTTTTGCCGAAAACATCATTCAAGAATTCTCTTTTGGTGGCGGATGTATCAACGATACTATAATCCATTTAGCCAATCCGCGTTTGCCTTTTGGAGGAGTTGGTCATTCTGGAATTGGTGCATATCATGGACGATTGAGTTTTGATACTTTCTCTCATAAAAAGGCCATTGTAAGAAAGGGAAATTGGCTGGATTTGCCATTAAGATATGCCCCTTATACCAACAAATTGAATACCCTTCGAAAATTACTTAGATGGTTTTAATAGAAAATCCCCATTTTTAATGAAAATCGATACCTTTTTTTTACTTGATTACAGTAAAATAAGTGCCTGTCATATTAAAACCAGCGGCGTTTTTTAAAATAATAAATCATGGCTAAAACGATACAAAACATGACTCCAAGTACTATAAAATAACCATTTGGATGTCGTAACTCTGGTATATTGTCAAAATTCATCCCATAAACCCCTACAATAAAAGTCAGTGGAATAAATATCGCTGAAACAATCGTCAATGTTTTCATGACTTCGTTCATCTTATGATTTTGTGACGAAAAATAAAAACTAGAGGCACTTTCTAAGGTTACCACATCATCCTCTATCTGATCCAAAAGTTCTAAACTTTTTTGATGCAAACGAGCAAAAAAACTATAATTTTCATGTTCTATTGCATTAAAGACATTGTCATCCTTAATGCTCTTAATAGAATATAATGAATCTCGTAAAGGCACGATGGAACGTCTCAAGAAATTATAATTATCCCGGTGTTTCTCTATTTGTTCCAAAATCATTGGGTTAGTACTCACTTTAGAAAGGCTAATCAAATCTTCTACTTTGTCTTCTTCTGCTTCAATGGTAATATAAAAATTCTCCATTACTGCATCAAGCATTAAATACAATAGATAATCTGCCTTTTTGGTTCTCACAATACCTGAATGGGTACGGATGCGTTCCCGAATGTGTGTAAAAAAATCACTTCTTTTTTCTTGAAACGAAACCAAAATACCGTCTTTTATCAAAAAACTAATTTGTTCTACAGAAATATTATTTGAATTTTCTGTTGGAAGAATTGACTTAATGGTAAAAAATAAAACATCATGAAGTTCATCTAATTTTGTGCGTCTGGTGGTATTTAAAATATCGCTAAGAATAAAATTATCAATCTCTAAAAAAGCACCAATAGCTTTTATTGTATCAATATCATTTAAACCATGAACATTGAGCCAATTCACTTTTTCTAAATCAATGCTTTTACGCAAATCATTTACTCGGATACGCTCGAATTCCGTCAAATCCAAATCGTCATAAATAAACAATTGCAATTCTGTAGGTTTATCTTTGTGAATTCCAGTATATTCTATTGTTGAAGATTGTATTTTGCGTCCTTTTTTATATTTAATCTTTCTCACAAAGTCTAATTTTTTTTAAATTTAAGAAATATTCCTTTTTTCAAACTATTTTTACAAAAAATCATCGCATGAGAATTTTAATTAAGAATATTAAGGAGTTAATCCAAGTTCGTGAGAAGGCAATCACTAAAGTTTCAGGTGCTGACATGGCGATATTACCCACCATCAAAAATGCCTATTTAATAATTGAAAACAATATTATCGCTGATTTTGGTGCTATGGCAAATTGTCCAGAAATCGCTTATGACGAAGTTATTGATGCTGCAGGAAAAATGGTACTTCCTACTTGGTGTGACAGCCACACGCATATTGTCTATGCTGGCAATCGCGAACAAGAATTTGTAGATCGCATCAACGGCCTTTCCTATGAAGAAATTGCTAATCGTGGGGGTGGTATTTTGAATTCTGCCAAAAAACTTCATGAAACGACTGAAGAAGACCTTTACAATCAATCGAAAGTGCGATTAGAAGAAGTCATGAAACTAGGGACTGGCGGTGCAGAGATTAAATCGGGCTACGGGCTTTCTGTAGAAGGAGAATTGAAAATGCTACGTGTAATTAAAAAATTAGCCGCCAATTATCCTATTGCCATTAAGGCTACTTTTCTTGG
>CALQBR020000261.1 GCA_943328865.2 Sphingobacterium thalpophilum | reverse complement strand
CGATTGGAAACAGAAAAGCAGTAAATGCATTCCAAAATCAGTTAGTAGATCCAAAATGAGAAAAGACATTCAACATATCGAAATTCCGAAAGAAACGAAAGCCCAAATAGATTCCAACATAAGTCAGTATACCACTGCCGAAGGAATCGAAATAAAAGCAACCTATTCTGAAGCGGACATTAAAAATCTGGAACACCTTGATTTTGGAGCTGGGTTTGCCCCTAATCTGCGTGGCCCTTATGCGACAATGTATGTGCGCCGACCTTGGACAGTACGCCAATATGCGGGATTTTCTACCGCAGAAGAAAGCAATGCGTTCTACAGAAGGAACTTGGCTGCAGGTCAAAAAGGACTATCCATTGCTTTTGATCTTCCAACCCATAGAGGCTATGATTCCGATCATGAACGTGTGGTAGGAGATGTAGGAAAAGCAGGGGTTGCCATTGATTCGGTGGAAGACATGAAAGTCTTATTCGACCAAATCCCATTGGATGAAATGTCAGTTTCCATGACCATGAACGGAGCGGTACTGCCTATTATGGCGTTCTATATCGTGGCGGCAGAAGAACAAGGGGTAAAACCAGAATTGCTCTCCGGAACGATTCAAAACGACATTTTAAAAGAATTTATGGTGCGCAACACCTATATCTATCCGCCTACGCCATCGATGAAAATCATTGCTGATATTTTTGAATTTACCAGCAAAAAAATGCCTAAATTCAATTCTATCAGCATCTCAGGATATCACATGCAAGAAGCAGGCGCTACAGCCGATATAGAATTGGCTTATACCCTAGCAGACGGATTAGAATATATCCGAACAGGACTTTCCACAGGAATGAAAATCGATAAGTTCGCGCCTCGCCTATCATTTTTCTGGGCCATCGGAATGAACCATTTTATGGAGATCGCTAAATTGCGTGCAGGGCGAATGATTTGGGCTAAATTAGTCAAAACATTTAATCCAAAAGATGACAAATCATTGGCTTTGCGAACCCATTGCCAAACTAGTGGTTGGAGTTTAACCGAGCAAGACCCATTTAACAATGTGGCCCGCACTTGCATTGAAGCTGCCGCAGCTGCTTTTGGCGGAACCCAATCCTTACATACCAATGCCTTGGATGAAGCGATTGCCTTACCCACTGATTTCTCCGCAAGAATTGCACGTAATACCCAAATCTTTCTGCAAGAAGAAACCAAAATCACCAAAACCGTAGATCCTTGGGCAGGAAGCTATTATGTAGAAAGCCTGACCAATGAAATTGCTCAAAATGCTTGGAAACTAATTGAAGAAGTCGAAGAATTGGGCGGTATGACCAAAGCCATTGAAGCCGGAATACCCAAATTACGCATTGAAGAAGCCGCCGCTAGAAAACAAGCGCGAATAGACAGTAGCCAGGATATCATTGTTGGGGTAAACAAATACCGTTTAGAAACCGAAGACCCATTGCACATCCTTGATGTAGACAACCAAATGGTTCGCAAACAACAAGTCGAACGATTGGCACAAATAAAGGCATCGAGAGATGCTGAGAAAGTAAAACAATCTTTGGAAAAACTCGTAACTGCAGCAAAAACCGGATCAGGAAACTTATTAGAAATTGCCGTTGAGGCAGCCCGCTACCGTGCTACTTTAGGCGAAATCAGCGATGCTCTTGAAACAGTTTTTGGAAGATACAAAGCACAAATTAAATCTTTTAGTGGCGTGTATAGTAAAGAAATAAAAGACGACAAAAGCTTTGAAAAAGCAAAACAATTAGCAAACGAATTCGCTACACTAGAAGGACGTCGTCCCCGAATTATGATTGCCAAAATGGGACAAGATGGCCACGATCGTGGGGCAAAAGTAGTCGCAACGGGTTATGCCGATGTTGGTTTTGATGTGGATATAGGACCCCTATTTCAAACACCTGCTGAAGCCGCGAAGCAAGCTGTTGAAAATGACGTCCATATCTTGGGGGTCTCCTCATTAGCTGCTGGACACAAAACCTTAGTTCCGCAAGTCATTGAAGAACTAAAAAAATACGGTCGCCAAGACATTATGGTTATTGTAGGCGGCGTCATTCCTGCACAAGATTACCAGTATTTATTTGATGCTGGAGCAGTTGCCGTATTTGGCCCTGGAACTAAAATCAGTGAAGCCGCAATTAAGATTTTAGAGATTTTGATCGCTAGTTTCGAATAAAAAAACCAAACCTGTTGTATGAAAATTCAACAGGTTTGGTTTTTTTATATCTTGGTAATTACTATGCATGCATAATAATTATTTTTCCCTATATTTACTTATATAAAAAAACTTACTATGAATTTCTCCGCAAAAATGCTTCGTGATGATGCCCTGGCTGACAAAGTGATTGTCGTAACTGGTGGCGGAAGTGGTTTGGGTAAAGCCATGACCAAATATTTTATGGAATTGGGCGCCAAGGTAGCCATTAGTTCGAGAGACTTGGAAAAGCTGCAAAATACAGCCAAAGAACTAGAAGCTGAAACGGGCGGAACTTGTTTGGCGGTGCAATGTGATGTCAGACATTATGACCAAGTGGAAAACATGCTACAAGAAGTATTACAAGCCTTTGGAAAAGTGGATGTCTTACTCAATAATGCCGCCGGAAATTTCATTTCTCCTACCGAGCGTTTATCAGCTAATGCTTTTGACACAATTATTGATATCGTTCTAAAAGGTTCTAAAAACTGTACTCTTGCTTTTGGAAAACACTGGATTGATACTAAACAACCTTCGTCAACCATTTTAAATATTGTAACAACTTATGCTTGGACTGGTTCGGCCTATGTCGTTCCGTCTGCAACTGCTAAAGCAGGAGTTTTGGCTATGACGCGAAGTCTTGCGGTAGAATGGGCAAAATATGGAATCCGTTCCAATGCAATTGCACCTGGTCCATTTCCTACCAAAGGCGCCTGGGACCGATTGCTTCCTGGCGATTTAAAAGAAAAATTCGACTTGTCAAAAAAAGTACCATTAAAACGTGTGGGTGATCATCAAGAATTGGCCAATTTAGCAGCCTATTTGGTTTCTGATTTTTCGGCCTATATCAATGGGGAAGTTGTTACAATCGATGGAGGCGAATGGCTACAAGGAGCAGGTCAATTTAATTTATTGGAGGCTGTTCCATCTGAATTATGGGATATGCTTGAGATGATGATTAAAAACAAAGGAAATAAATAACACTACCCTTTTTGGATTGCT
>CALQBR020000260.1 GCA_943328865.2 Sphingobacterium thalpophilum | reverse complement strand
GGTGGTTTTAGATGATTTTAGTTTTACTACTAAAAAATTGTTGTTTGCCACTAACGGATTTGCTGCGACACTGACATCCGGACGCGTGAAACCAGCTCGCGCTCAAGTTTTAATTACAGAACCCATTGCGAATCTTCAGATAAAAGGCACTTTTCACTTAGATAAAGGTTATTATTATTTTAGAAATGTTGGGGATCGACTCTTGTTTGGAGGAGGGCGCAATCTTGATTTTGAAGGAGAAACCACCACCGAATTTGCCCAAACAGAAAGAATCCAAAATAAATTGGAAGCACTGCTAAAAGAAGTCATATTGCCCAATCAAGAAATTAAAGTGGCCCACCGTTGGAGCGGTATCATGGGATTGGGTTCGAGTAAAAACCCTATCGTGGAGCAGCTTTCGGATCATGTTTATTGTGGCGTACGATTGGGCGGCATGGGCGTGGCTATTGGCAGTTTGATTGGTAGTGAATTAGCCGATTTGGTTCCGTAGATAATTTTGTAGGATTATTATATTTTAAATTTAACTGTTTTGAAAAGATTACTTCGATTTCTCTATACTGTAATGCTTTGGTTTTTGGGTCTTTCCGTTTCCTTGGTCGTGATTTATAAATTTATTCCCGTTCCCTTTACGCCGTTAATGATTGTTCGTTTTGTGGAAACTAAAAATAATGACCAAGAGGTTTCTTTTGATCATGATTGGGAACCTTTGGAGAACATATCTCCTAATTTACAGAAAGCCGTAATTGCCAGTGAAGACGGCACCTTTTTACAACACCATGGATTTGATTTTAACGCTATGGGAAAAGCATTGAAAAACAACCAAAAAGGCAAGAAAATAAAAGGAGGCAGCACCATTTCGCAACAAACGGCTAAGAATGTTTTTCTATGGCAAGGGCGCAGTTATTTGCGCAAAGGTTTGGAAGCCTATTTTACTTTTTTGATAGAACTGGTTTGGGGCAAAGAACGCATCATGGAAGTGTATCTCAATAGTATCGAGATGGGGAACGGCATTTATGGCGCTCAAGCCGCCTCTCGGCATTGGTATCACAAGGATGCTTCTCATCTGTCTGTAAAGGAAGCGGCAGGGATAGCCGCTATTTTGCCCAATCCGAGAAAATTCAAAGCCTCTAACTCCTCTTCGTATATCAATAAAAGAAAAACTAAAATTGTTCGTTTGATACGTCACATGGGGAAGTTGGAATACTAAGATGCAAAATATCTAAATTGTTATAGGGAAAGATGCGGTTTTTAGGATAAGAAAAAATACTACATTCACAAAAAATATAGGTTTTGAAACATGTACTCATTACAGGTGCTTCGAGCGGCATTGGAAAAGAAACGGCTCTTTATTTTGCTCAAAATGGTTGGCGGGTAATTGCAACAATGATCTGTTTGGAACATGGGAAAGCACTTTCCGAGATCCCCAATATCACTTGTTATGTATTAGATGTAACCGACACGCAAAGTATTGAACAGGCCAAAAGTAAAATCTTGGCCGATTTTAAAACCATTGACGTTGTCATCAACAATGCGGGAATTGGCTACCGCAGTTTTGTTGAGCTCTCTGAGGACGATAAAATCGATGCTATCGTAGGAGTTAATTGGTTGGGTGTGGTAAAAATGTGTCGCGCTTTTATCCCTATTTTTAGAGAACAAAACCATGGCCATTTTATAAACATCACCTCCGTTGCAGGATTGGTTAATTTGCCTTTGGGCAGTTTTTACCATTCCACCAAGCAATCGGTAGAAAGCTTTTCGGAATGCATGGCTTATGAATTATTGGATTTCAACATCAAAGTGTGCACGGTTCAATTTGGAAACACGGCTACCAATTTCCAAAAAAATGTAACCAAGTCGCCTCCAACAACGATTGCTTCTTATACCACATTAATGGATAAAATTTCGGCTATCTTAATGAAGAAATCCAATAAAAACACGCATTTATCAGTGGACATTACCCATAAGTTGTTGAAAATCGCAGAAAATCCTTCTAAAAACTTCCGAAGATACACCATAGGCTTCGATGCCAATTTGATGCGAATTCTTAGAAGCCGACTAGGGTATCGCTTATTCAACAGCTTAATTAGACGCTTTGTATTGAGTAAAAATTAAAACGATGCCTGCTTTAAATTTTAAACTCCTGTTAAATAGCCTCTTATCATTTAAACAAACAAAGTTTTGTATTGTCTCCAATTTTTATAAACCAACATAGTATTTAAAGTTACTATTAACAAGGCCATAACCACCCCTGGAATATCTAAAAATAAGTGGAATAGTAAAATATTGATTGAAATCGGCACTAATAATGTCAACACAAAAGGCACCCACTTTTTAAACAATAACATCAAACCAATAAATATCTCCAACAGACCCAATAGCGGAAAAATATAGCCCGTTGCATTTAACGAACTCATAAAATGGGCAGCAGGACCAACAGGAGGTTGAATTGGAATAAAATGCAACAGCTTGTTACTTCCAAAAATAATAAGGATTAATCCCAATACGATTCTAACGAGCAAAGTAAAACTTGAATTCATACAATTAGATTTTAATTAATTAACCAACAGACAGTAAAGCTAATTTAATAAAGGTTTATTGGCCTCCAAAATAAACCATATACAACTGCCATAAAATCGGTTAACTGCAACAATTGATAAATAAAAACCCTCTTTATAACCCAGCATCCATTCATTCCAACATTAAAAAAACGCCACTATCCGTAGGAAGTGACGTTTATGGACAAAAAAACGGGACTGTTATTGAACCGTTATCGGAAATGTGACTACTGCATCCGTATTTCCACCAGCGTTTGTAATGTCGCCATCAGAAACGCCAACAGCTGCCTTGTTTGGCAAATGTCTAAGGGTGATGGTTAAATTACCATTTCCTGTAGCGCTAGCAAGGAATGTAAATGCTAACCCAATTGGCTTGCCATTCGCATCAACATCATCATACGTTACTGTACCTAATGAAGAAGGCAATTGATAAAATACTTGATGATCGGCTCCTTCTTCCTCAACTTCAAGGGTAATATCATCTGCAGGACTAACCAATTCATTCTTGAACGTGGTGGTTCCTGCATACGTGGTTCCTGCCACTAAGTTTCCTGAAACAGTCACATTTGGAGCAGCTGGGCCATCACCATCGGCATCCTTAGAAGTCAATGTAATGGTTTGTCCACCACCGATTAAAGTGGCCGTTACTGT
>CALQBR020000259.1 GCA_943328865.2 Sphingobacterium thalpophilum | reverse complement strand
GTGTCTAATGAAAATACATCGCCTCCTTTTTGAATGTCAATTAGGAATCCTAAACTTACATTCTTGTATTTGAAATTATTTTTTACTCCCCCTGTCCAATCGGGTGTAATGTTACCGATAATATTGTTCGTAGAGGTAGTTCTTGAATAGTACCCATTTGTACCAACTATTTTTTGACCATTTTCATTATAGACAAAGTCCCTACCTCTAATAGATCCAAACGATTCTCCTAATGCGCCACCTAAAGTAACGCCACCTTGAACACTAGCCAATTGCATGAACTCTATTCCTTCGGCTAAACGGGTAATTTCACTTCTATTCTGTGCATAGTTGAATTTAATATCCCAAGAAAAATTATTTGTTTTAATAGGTGTACCATTAATTATAAATTCCAATCCTTTGTTCTTCATATCACCCCCATTTAACCATAGGTTTGAAGCGCCAGTTGCACCAGAGACGCTTATAGGCGTAATTAAATCTATCGTCTCTCTCTCATAGTACGAAGCATCAAATCCAAGTCTGTTTCTTAAAAACTGCATTTCTAAACCGATTTCAAAATCCTTACTGGTTTCTGATTTTAAATCAGGGTTGTTAAAAGCACTTGGGTTACTAGCGGAGGCATTTCCGTTAAATGGAGCGCCTACTTCATAAGTGTTAAAAACTTGATAAGGAGAAGTGTCGTTACCTACTTCGGCATAGTTGGCTCTAAATTTTCCAAATGTCAACCAATCTTTCTTTAGGATGTTTGAGAAAATCACACTTGTAGAAAGCGAAGGGTATAGATAAGTGTTGTTGTTTTTTGGCAATGCTGAAGATCGGTCTCTTCTTAACGTAGCATCTAGGTAATAAGTGCCTTCGTAGCCTAATCCTACTTTTCCAAAAACACCTTCTACTTTTTTAGAATAATCTATCTTTTCGTAATCTAATGAGGTTAATGGATTTAAGGAGTTTGACAAAGTAAATAAACCAGGGGTTACTAATCCGCCATTGGTAGAAGCCGCCAAAGAGTTTACATTGTTGACTCTCATGTTGTATCCAATAAGTCCATTGATGTTTAATTTTTCGAAAATAGCATAGTCAAAGTTACCCATTAAATCATAGTTCATTTCTGATGCTTTTCTGTTTGTTGAAGTATAATCCGAAACATTTGAAGAACCTATATCTGTTCTTTCTTCTCTTATTTCAGAATAACTGTCAAAAGCATATCTACCTACAATATTAAACCAATTGGTTACTTTTTGATTCAAAGTATAGTTTCCTGTAAATCGATCCCTACTATCTGTTTGGTAATTTTTGTATAGTAACCAATACACATTGTCTGTGTAAATCGGAGACAAATTATTTGCAGAGTTCACATTCCAAGTAATGTTTTTACCGCCACTATTAAAATAGGCTTCTTTTTGTTGTTTAATGTCAACATTGGTTTGCCACCATTGTCTAAAAGCTTGCATCGGATTATTCGAATCATATCCTGTTCCATTTCTTCCTTTTCCAGTATTATTGGTATATGATATATCACCAGAAACAGTAAGCGATTGGTTTAGCTTTTGAGAAGCAGAAAAATTGATAGTATTTCTTTTGATAGAGGAGTTTGGCAACACGCCCGTTTGCATTTTATTGGTAAACCCCAAACGGAAAGCTGCGTTTTCGGTACTTTTTCCAAATGAAACCGAATTGGTATTGGTTAAAGCGTCTTTAAATAACGCATTTGGAGTATTTTTTGCTGCTACCCAGGGAGTCGCCTTTTGGTATCCAGGTAATTCTGGAAAAATAGAAGTCCATTGATAGACGTTTAAATTTGGATCAAACGCAGCGCCATAAGAAGCATCTTCTGTAAAAGGGACTACTTGGTCGTTAATTCCATCTCCGTTGATATCGAAATTGTTAAAGTTTAGATCGGTATCACCATTGAAATCTTCATAGAAAGCACCATACCCAGCGCCATATTTGTCTTGATATTTTGGCAATGTTTCCTTGTCGACAGATCCCACGGTAAAAGAGGAGTTTACGGTTACTCCAATCCCCTTTGCTTTTTTTCCTTTTTTGGTGGTAATGATTAAGGCTCCGTTTGACGCTCTAGATCCGTACAAAGCTGTTGCCGCGGCGCCTTTAAGTACGTTTACAGATTCGATGTCATCTGGGTTAATGTCAGACGCTGCATTTCCATAATCATATCCGCCTCTGCCTGTTTTTTGATCGGTAGAGTTATAAGTCTCGTTAAGTACGGGTGTTCCGTCAATTACAATAAGGGCTTGGTTGCTTCCATATAAGGATTTGTAGCCTCTGACAATGATATTGGCAGAACCGCCAAGTGTTCCGTAAGATTGAATGTCCAATCCGGCCACTTCCCCAGAGAGTGCGTCGGCAAAGTTGGTTACAGGAGTGTCAGCAATATCTTCCCCTTTGATCTCTTGTGTGGCATACCCCAGCGATTTTCGCTCTTTCTTGATGCCAAGTGCTGTCACCACTACCCCTTCGAGTTCTTGAGCATTTTCTTGCATTTTTACATTGATTGTCATGTCCGCCGCTAATATTTCTTGGGTTTTCATTCCAATGTAACTAAAAATTAAAATCTGATCTTCTGCGGCTTCGATGGAATATTTCCCGTCAAAATCAGTTTGTGTGCTAGTTTTTGTTCCTTTAATCAGGATACTCACTCCCGGAAGAGTGATGCCACTACCATCGGTAACAGTTCCTGTGACTGTTTTTTCTTGCGCAAAGACTATTTGCACAAATAAAACCATAAATAGTTTTAAGTAAATAGTAAATTTTGATTTCATATTAATTGTATATATGTGTTTGTCAAACAAGTATATAGCAACTAATTTGGATACAAAAAGAAAATCGTTATGAGGAAAACAATCCCGATTAAATGATCTTTCAAGGGGTTTTTAGAACCAAAAAATTAACAATTATTTCGGATTATTATAAAGGGTTTGTTATTAAAAACTGGATTTAAAACTAATATGAACAATCGCATTGGATGGCTTTATAGCTTGATCGTTAATGCTTCCTGTAGCGTAAACCAGGTTAAAAATGCCATTTTTGGTTAGTAGTCCCATTCCAAAACCCAATCCTAATAAATTCCCAGACGAAGTCGTTGTTTGGTCTTTGAAATGTCCGTAATCGATAATGGTATGAATGTATAGGGTTGAGGCCATTTTGTAGCGGTATTCTGTTAGTAGGGAAGTGAACAAATGAGCAGGCAAGCTGTTTTCATTGAATC
>CALQBR020000258.1 GCA_943328865.2 Sphingobacterium thalpophilum | reverse complement strand
TGAACACTTTTGTGCAAGAACGCGTGACTGGAATGAAAATTGTGCAACTCTTTAATCGAGAAGCGATTGAATATGAAAAATTCAGTCAGATTAATGACAAGCACAACAAAGCTTGGATAAAAACCATCCTTTATAACTCCATCTTCTTCCCTATTGCCGATATTATTTCATCTTTTACCTTAGGCTTCATTGTCCTTTATGGCGGGTATGCTATTTTGGACGGGGATCATTTTACTACCTTTGGCGATTTATTTTCCTATACGATGTTTATCGGAATGCTATTCAATCCATTGCGGCAAATTGCAGATAAATTCAATGAGATGCAAATGGGAATGATTGCAGCCAATCGGGTATTTGACATTTTGGACACCCAAGATCATATTCAAGATAAAGGAATGGTGGAAGCCCCTACTTTTGAAGGGCGTATCGAATTCAAGGAGGTTCATTTCGGTTATATCAAAGAAGAATTGGTAATCAAAGGGATTGATTTGGAGGTCAAGGCAGGTCAAACCATTGCTATTGTTGGAGCTACTGGAGCTGGAAAATCAACGATTATCAATTTGCTAAACCGATTTTACGAAATCAATAGCGGAACGATTTCTATCGATGGCAAAAACATTCACGATTATACTTTAGATTCCCTGCGCAAACAAATTGCTGTAGTTTTACAAGAGGTGTTTCTTTTTGCCGATACCATTTTAAACAATATAACGCTGCACAATCCTGCTATTTCTCGCGAGCAAGTATTAGCAGCCGCCCATACCATTGGCGTTCACGATTTTATTATGAGCTTGCCTAATGGCTATGATTATAATGTTAAAGAGCGTGGCGTAATGCTTTCTTCTGGTCAGCGACAACTCATTGCCTTCCTTAGGGCTTATGTTAGTGATCCGAGTATTTTAATTTTAGACGAAGCCACTTCTTCAATAGACACCTATTCAGAAGAACTGATGCAGCGTGCTACAGCAACTATCACCAAAGGAAGAACTTCTATTGTAATCGCCCATCGTTTGGCAACCATTATCAATGCGGATAAAATCGTAGTGATGGACAAAGGGTTGATTGTTGAACAAGGCACCCATCAGGAATTACTAAACCAAAATGAAGGCTATTATAAAAACTTATATTTTTCTCAATTTTTGACCGAGAATCATTCCTAACTGGGATAGCACAAGTATTGGCTATTGCTATTGCTGTTGGACGCTAAAAAAAGTGTTTGGATACGCTTATTAGGGTATCAATTAGGGCAATCATTACAATCGTTTTCAATAGGTGGCAACAATTACGCATCTCAACTCTTTTTCGTATTATTTTGGTCGTAAGATATTCTAGATTTTGAATTCACAATTAAATAAATATTCCTTAATTTCGCTCACTGAAAATTCATTGCTGATGATCAGTGTATCAAATGAGCTTTTCGCGAATTCCATTTTACAAATTAAAAAATAAAAATAAAAAATGAAATACGACATTATTGTTTTAGGAAGTGGTCCCGGTGGCTATGTTACGGCTATTAGAGCATCACAATTAGGTTTTAAAGTGGCCGTAATTGAAAAAGAAAACTTAGGCGGTGTTTGCTTGAATTGGGGTTGTATTCCTACCAAAGCATTATTAAAATCGGCTCAAGTTTTTGATTACCTTAAACATGCCGCTGATTATGGTTTAACGGTTTCTGAATTCGATAAAGATTTCACAGCTGTAGTAGGTCGTAGCAGAAGTGTCGCAGACGGAATGAGCAAAGGGGTTCAGTTCCTTATGAAAAAAAATAAAATCGACGTAATTGATGGTTTTGGAAAACTAAAACCAGGCAAGAAAATCGATGTTACCGATAAAGACGGAAAAACAACCGAATATAGCGCAGATCATATCATCATTGCAACAGGAGCGCGCTCTCGTGAATTGCCTAATTTACCCCAAGATGGTGTAAAAGTAATTGGGTATAGACAAGCGATGACTTTAGCAACACAACCCAAATCGATGATTGTCGTAGGTTCTGGCGCTATTGGAGTAGAATTTGCCCATTTCTATAACGCCATGGGTACAGATGTGACTATTGTAGAATTCTTGCCTAATATTGTTCCGTTAGAAGACGAAGACATTTCGAAACAAATGGAGCGTTCTATGAAAAAAGCAGGCGTAAAAATCATGACCAATTCATCAGTAGAAAAAATTGATGTTTCAGGTACTGGTGTAAAGGCGACAGTAAAAACAGCCAAAGGTGAAGAAATCCTAGAAGCAGAGCTTTTACTTTCTGCTGTTGGAATTAAAACCAATATTGAAAACATCGGATTAGAAGCAGTAGGTATTGCTACCGATAGAGATAAAATATTAGTTAACGATTTCTACCAAACTAACATCCCAGGTTATTATGCTATTGGAGATGTTGTTCCTGGTCCAGCTTTGGCACACGTGGCTTCTGCGGAAGGAATTACTTGTGTAGAGAAAATCGCAGGATTACATGTAGATCCTATCGATTACGGAAACATTCCAGGTTGTACCTATGCTACCCCTGAGATTGCCTCTGTAGGCCTTACTGAGAAACAAGCTAAAGAAAAAGGATATGAATTGAAAGTGGGGAAATTCCCATTCTCAGCTTCAGGGAAAGCGAAAGCAGCAGGTACTCCTGATGGGTTTGTCAAAGTTATTTTTGATGCTAAATATGGCGAATGGTTAGGTTGTCACATGATTGGTGCTGGTGTTACTGATATGATTGCTGAGGCCGTTGTAGCTCGTAAATTAGAAACTACAGGTCATGAAATCCTAAAAGCAATTCACCCGCATCCAACAATGAGTGAAGCCGTGATGGAAGCCGTTGCCGAAGCTTACGGTGAAGTTATTCACTTGTAAAAACAATTGAATTGACAAAACTGTCAGAAAAAAAAAGTCCGTTTTTAATAAAACGGACTTTTTTTTTACTTAACCACATTTTTTTAAGATTCGTTTATCATTTTCAAATCCATTGAATTGTTTCTGAATTACTTCCTATCTAAAAATATTTTTTCTGTCACTTCTACAAATATTCTTAATTTCAATACTATTTTGAGCAACTCGTTTTTTTGTTGTCTCTAAATTATAATGAAACCAAGTATTATTATGACAACATCTTGCTTATTAATAATCGTACTATAAATAACAATTTCGTCATTTTATAGAAAATCCAATTTAATAATTGGATTAGAAGCTTTAATTTCCTAAATTTATAATAGGAATTACAAAAGAGGTGCCTTCCT
>CALQBR020000257.1 GCA_943328865.2 Sphingobacterium thalpophilum | reverse complement strand
CATACATTTTCTTATTGTTTCGCTAGAAAGTCGTTTTTTAATAAGGAAATACACAAACGGAACTATAAATACCAAGCCAATGATTCTTCCTATAAAACGATGAAACCATTCCCAAAAATAAATGAATTGATAATCATCAAGGGTAAAGTCATTGTGAATGTTAATTTTTTGGTATTCGGGGAATTTTTTATATTCTTCGAAAGCTTGTTCCCATTTATCCTGGCTTAAAGGAGGGAAAGTATCGGTTACTAAGTGCCAGTCTGTCATGGATAATCCTGAATTAGTCAATCGGGTAATACCACCAACAACCACCATAATAAATAATAATACGCAACCAGATAGCAACCAAATAATAACGGATTTATTGTCTTTTTTCATTGTGTTCAATTAGAGGCATTAATAAACTTGTCAAAGCTATTTTAAAATAACTTAAATAAGAATTCAACAAGCGTTAATTTGTAATCCTAATTTGGTGGCTTTTTTTAACATAAATTGATAAGCCGCTTCGTATTCGTTTGGAATTTCACCTTCTAAAATGGCTTCTTTGATCGCTTCTTTGAGCATTCCGATTTCTTTTGAAGGCTTAAGATTAAAGATTTCCATAATTTCTTCACCTGAAATAGGAGGTTGAAAATTGCGCACATGATCTCGTTCTTCAACTTCTACAATTTTCTTGCGAACGATTTCGAAATTCTGATGGTACTTTTTGAATTTAGTTGGATTTTTGGTAGTGATATCTGCCTCGCAAAGGGTCATCAGACTTTCTACATCCTCTCCTGCATCAAAAACCAATCGGCGTACAGCACTATCGGTCACAGTTTCTTGGGAGAGGACAATTGGACGAGAGCTCATCATGACCATTTTTTGTACAAATTTCATTTTATGATTTAATGGCATGTGTAAGCGTTCAAAAATCTTCTTAGCCATTTTTCCGCCTAAAAATTCATGTCCGTGAAAAGTCCAACCTTGTTTTTTGTTGAAGCGTTTAGTTGGAGCTTTTCCGATATCATGCAACAACGCCGACCAGCGCAACCAAACATCATCGGTATTTGGACAAATATTGTCGACTACTTCCAAAGTGTGGTAAAAATTGTTTTTGTGGGTTTGGCCTTCAATTTCTTCTACTTGGTTTAAGGCCGTTAATTCTGGCAGTAGTAGATCTAAAAGTCCAGTTTTGTATAGCAGTAAAAAACCAACGGAAGGCTTATCTGTCGAAAGAATCTTGTTGAGTTCATCTACGATACGTTCCCTAGAAATGATTTTGATTCGCGCTTTATTTTTGGTAATAGATTGTAATGAATTTTCCTCGATTTCAAAATTTAATTGCGTAGCAAAACGAATCGCGCGCATCATTCGCAACGGATCATCAGAATAGGTAATGTCAGGGTCTAAAGGCGTTTTGATAATCTTGTTTTTTAAATCTGCCAACCCATCAAAGGGATCTGAAAGGGCTCCAAAATTTTTAGGATTCAAAGATAAAGCAAGCGCATTAATGGTAAAATCACGACGGTTTTGATCGTCTTCTAAAGAGCCATTTTCAACGACTGGATTTCGACTTTCAAAATGATAAGACTCTTTTCGAGCACCAACAAATTCGATTTCAGTATCTTCAAATCGCAACATTGCCGTTCCGTATGTTTTAAATACTTGTACTTTTGGTTTTTTAGGCAATAAATCGGATACTTTTATCGCTAATTCGATACCGCTGCCCACGGCTACAATATCGATGTCTTTTTTGAAATCTCTACCTAAAAGCAAATCTCTTACAAAACCACCAATCACATAACTATCGATGTTTAGTTCTTGGGAAGCTTGTGAGATGATTTTGAAGATGTTATGGTCTAAATGTTGTGTATAGTTTATAGCCACTGATTCACAGATTTTTTTAAATTTATTTGATAATTCTTTTGTATTCAAGTGAAGCTTTATTGAAATTAACTAAAATAGCAAGTCTATGACCTGAAACATGTAAATAATTTAAACATTGCGAAATATGTTTGTCAATTAATCCTTCTGTTGATTTCACTTCAATAATAATTTTATCTAATAAAACAAAATCTGCATAAAATTTATGGTTTAATATGATGTCTTTATAATGGACAGCATATTCTTTTTCTCGTTCAAATGAAAAGTTTATTTTATTAAGTTCATATTCAAAAGCATCTTTATAAACAATTTCAGAAAATCCTTTTCCTAAATTTTTATGCACTTCCATCAGTGCCCCAATAATTTTATAGGTATCTTCTTCGTACAAATAATTTGACATAATTTTTAATTAGAAATCAGTGAATCTGTGGTAAAAGTTATTTTCTGATCACTTTAACCTGAGCGTCATTCGTCAATTTGATAATTGTCGAAGGCTTTCCTGCGATTTTTTCGCGGTGCAAATTTACAACATAGTCTACACCTTTTATAATTTCTGGATTAATATCTTTGAAAGCAATCGGGGTAGGTTGACCAGATATATTTGCTGAGGTAGAAACCAATGGTTTTTTCATTTTTTCCATTAATTTGAAGCAAAAAGGCTCTTTAACAATTCTTATGCCTAACGATTTATCTTGAGAAATCAAATTTGGAGCTACATTTCTGGGATTGTCTAAGATGATTGTGGTTGGCTTCTCAGACAAATCGATTAATTGCCAAGCCACTTCAGGGATATCCTTAAAGACATTGTAAATCATTTTCTCCCCATTCATCAATACAATCATGCTTTGGGTTTCGGCCCGTTGCTTCAATTGGAATATTTTAGCCACGGCCTCTGCATTGGTCGCATCACAACCAATTCCCCAAACTGTATCAGTAGGGTAAAGGATAATACCACCTTCTTTGATGACTTCGTAAGCGTTATGAATTTCTTGATTGATGTCCATTAAAATTGAATATTAAGATAATTAAAAACCTTTTCTGAAAAATTTATATTTATTTCCAAGCACTCTTCTAAAGCTACTGATTATTTAGTGGTTGCTTTGATTTTTGTTTCAAAATCATCAAATGTAGCGATAGGTGTTTTATATTTAAAATCCAGAAATTTAGAAGTTGCCGGAATCGAAACCACTTTTTTCCCATGAATATACACCAATACATCGCATCATAACTATTTGTAACTAAGATGTTGCACTTGCCAATAAATGAAATCACCATAATTATAAAACAAGTAATTTTGAATTGAAAAATACATAGGTATTAATAATCTTAAAGTCAGTCAATTAATACCTGTTACTTCAAATAGATTTTT
>CALQBR020000256.1 GCA_943328865.2 Sphingobacterium thalpophilum | reverse complement strand
ACTACTAAAAAATAAATCAGAACTTATTATTATGAAATCAATACTAGTGGCCGCTTGCAGTGTAATTTTTTTATTGAGTTGTCAAAACCAGGCACAAAATAAGAATCAGGTTAACAATAATATTAAATCCAAAGTTATGTCCAAAGAAAGCATTCATCAATTTAAAGTAACAGATTTGTCGGGAAATGAATTTGATTTTGCTTCATTAAAAGGTAAAAAAGTTCTGGTGGTAAACACCGCTTCAGAATGTGGATTGACTCCTCAATATGAACAATTGCAAAAATTGTATTCTGAATATAAAGATAAAAACTTTGTAATTATTGGTTTTCCCGCTAATAATTTTGGTTCGCAAGAACCAGGAACCAATAAAGAAATTGCTACATTTTGTCAAAAAAACTACGGGGTTACTTTCCCGATGATGCAAAAGATTTCGGTAAAAGGAAAAGAAATCCATCCAGTCTATCAGTTTTTGACTCAGAAAGCTAAAAACGGGGTACAAGATTCTGAAGTGGAGTGGAATTTTCAAAAATACCTCTTAGATGAAAATGGAGAATTGGTAAAAGTAATTTCTCCAAGGACATTGCCTACCGATCCTGAAATTGTAAATTGGATTAAAAGCAATTAAAAAGTACCAAAGCGATTTTCGAAACAACGGAAATCGCTTTTATTTTAAAAAGAGTTGTACATAAACCGCATCCAACCATCGATTGAACTTGTAGCCAGACTCTTTGATGGTTCCTACAATTTTAAATCCATGTTTTTCGTGAAAAGCAATGCTGTCTTGATTCTCGGAATCGATTACACCAATCATCGTATGCAATTTTTGCTTTTTTGCTAAGACAATCAATTCCTCCAAAAGTATTTTCCCGATTCCTCTACCAATATAATTGACAGCTACATATACAGAGTGCTCTACTGTGAACCGATTTCCTTCTTTGGTTCTAAACGAATCATAGGTGCCAAAACCAACTACTTCTTCATTTAAGATGGCAATTAAAAAAGGGAAATGATTTTCTTTTTTATGATTATAAATGGCAGTTTGTTGTTCCAAAGTTCTGGGATCGTAATCGTAAATAGCCGTCGAATTCAATATTTCATAATTGATAATTTCCAAGACAGAAGGCAGGTCTGAAAGTAAAGCCGGTCGAATAATTACGCTCATGAAATGATGTTTTTTAGCTTTCCAAAGATAGAAAAACGTATTAATTATTAGGGAGAAAACCTTTGCAACTTTGTATCTTTACACTTTAGAATCTAAAAGAATGATCTATCCAAAAATACCTTTAGCACAAAGTATTATTCAAATTTTTTTGGCCAAAGGAATAACCCATATCGTAATTTCGCCAGGATCAAGAAATGCGCCACTAATCCTTGGTTTTGTGAATAATCCAGCCTTTAATTGTTATAGTATTGCCGACGAACGTTGTGCTGCTTTTTTTGCTTTGGGAATGGCACAACAACTCAAGAAACCGGTGGCTGTAATTTGTACTTCTGGTTCTGCGTTGTTGAATTATTATCCTGCTTTTGCTGAGGCTTTTTACAGCGAAATTCCTTTGGTAGTGCTCTCTGCCGATCGTCCTCAAGAAAAAATTGATATTGGTGACGGACAAACCATTCGTCAGGAGAATGTTTTTACCAATCATTCCTTATTCAATGCAAATTTATTGGCGGAGTCTTCTGCTGAAAATGATTTCAAAATTAACAAGGCCATACATGTAGCTACAGTCCAAAAAGGACCAGTTCATATCAATGCGCCTTTTGAAGAACCTTTGTACGAAACGGTTTCTGAACCAACTGTGGAGGTTGTGCTTTCAGAATTTGCTCCAAATGATAAAGGTATTCCAACCGAAGATTTCTCAATTGATGCTAATATTTGGAATGCCTCAAAAAAGAAATTAATCTTGGTAGGCGTCAATGCACCTCAGGAAATTGAATCTGAGTTTATTAATTTTTTAGCCCAAGATCCTACTGTGGTTGTAATGACAGAGACGACCTCTAATTTGCATCACCCCACCTTCTTGAATAATATTGATACCATCATCACCCCCTTCACTCCAAAAGATTTTGAAGATTTTCAACCTGAATTACTGCTTACTTTTGGAGGAATGGTGGTCTCTAAAAGAATCAAAGCATTCTTGAGAAAATACAAACCACAGCACCATTGGCATGTAGATCCTTTACGCGCCTATGATACCTTTGGTTGTTTGACGAAACATTTTGAAGTGCATCCAAATGTTTTTTTTAAGCAATTGTTGCCTTTTGCTCAAACGGTTACAAGCAATTATCATCAGACCTATCAGGAAATGGCCTCGTTTCGAAAGAGCAAGCATAACGACTATTTAAAAACCATCCTTTTTTCAGATTTTAGAGTATTCGATCAAGTGATTACTTCTTTGCCTCAAGATGCAATGTTGCAAATCAGTAATAGTTCTGCCATTAGATATGCGCAATTGATTGATTTGCATCCTTCCATAACTGTTTTTTGTAACAGAGGCACCAGCGGAATTGACGGTAGTACTTCAACAGCGATAGGTGCTGCTATTGTTCAAAACAAACCAACGGTTCTACTAACGGGTGATATTAGTTTTCTATATGATAGCAATGCCTTGTGGAACGAATACATTCCGAAAAATTTCAAGATTATTTTGATTAATAATGGCGGTGGTGGAATTTTTAGGATTTTACCAGGACATCAAGAAAGCGAAGTATTCAATAAATTTTTTGAAACTTCTCATTGCTTGACTGCAGCCGAATTGGCTAAAATGTATCAGTTTGATTATTTTACGGCTAGTGATGAAACGAGTTTATCCCAAGGTTTATCCGATTTGTACAAACAAAATAGCAAACCAAGTATTTTAGAAGTTTTTACCCCAACACGAATAAACGATTCTATTTTGTTGGATTATTTTAAAAATTTATCCTAGTCTGAGGCTTTTAGATTTTGTTTAAAACGGCTTTTTAATTGAAATATAAAGCGGTTTTTATCGAATACGTACTTTTTATGAAGTGATTTTCGGTTTACCATTTTCAAACTTGTACCTTTGCCCTCGATAAACTTGCATCTCAAAAGAAATGATTGAAATAGGAAAATACAATACGCTTACCATTTTACGCGATACCAAAGTAGGTTTATTTCTAGGAAATCCAGTAACCGATCCTGAGGGAATACACGATATTTTACTTCCAAATAAATACGTTCCCAACGAATTTGAAATAGGGGAGGAGCTTATTGTTTTTGTCTATTT
>CALQBR020000255.1 GCA_943328865.2 Sphingobacterium thalpophilum | reverse complement strand
TTGTAAAACAAATGAGTTTGTATCCTTGGTCATCCTACGAAACCATCATTTCGGATAAGCCGACAAAATTAAGAAGGAATGAAGTTTTGGAGTTGTATGGAGGTAAGGAAAACCTTGTGTATTATCATAATCAACAACAAAATTTAGAAGAAATTGAAAGTTTAATAATAGAATAATAACCCTATCAGGGATCAAAACCTAACTCTATCAGGGTTTAAAACCCTGATAGTTAGATAAACAAAAAAGTTATGAGAATTAATTTAACAAATGCCAAATGCGTCTTGGGATTCCTTTTATTTTGCTCTTTGGTACAGGGACAAAATAAATATCAAAAAGTAAGAATATTTTATACGGATGTAAATCAAGTTTCTAAAATTATTGAACAAGGGCAAATTGATCACTTCAAAGAAAAAAAAGGGGATTACATAGAATGCGACCTTTCTTCTGATTTGGTTGCCAATTTTAAACAATCAGGGTATAAAGTAGAAATAATTCAGAGTGATTTAGACTTGCAATTTAGAACTATGCAAGCTGAAAACACCATTGTTAGTTCCTGTACCATTCCTGATATTGTAACGCCTACAAATTATCGATCAGGATCTATGTCGGGTTATTTATCTTACCAAGAAATTTTATTGGAGTTAGATAAAATGAGGGATTTATACCCTAATTTAATTACTACTAAAGCAAGTATCAGTAATTTTACTACAGTTGAAGGGAGACCGATTCACTTTGTGAAAATATCAGATAATCCTTCAGTTGATGAAAATGAAAAAAGAGTATTTTATAATGCTTTGACGCATGCTAGAGAGCCGGGTTCGATGCAACAACTCATCTATTACATGTGGTATTTACTCGAAAATTATGCAACAAATCCAGAAATAAAAGCGTTAGTTGATCATTCAGAAATCTATTTTGTGCCAGTGGTAAATCCTGATGGATATTCGTATCTTTCTAATCATTACTATTGGAGAAAAAACAGGAAAAAATTTGCTGATGGTAATTATGGAGTGGACTTAAATCGTAATTATGATGCCCATTGGGGTACGGTTGGTATTTCAACCAATACAGCTGATGAAATATATTGTGGAACTGCGCCGTTTTCTGAAGTTGAAACGCAAGCGGTTAAATGGTTGGCAACACAAAAGAACTTTTCAATAGTTATAAATAGTCATTCCTATAGTTCATTAATTTTACATCCCTCTGCCTATACCTTTACGCCTACACCACACAATCTCACCTTTACTACTATATCTTCAGAAATGGTTAAGTATAATAACTACAAAAACCAGACTAGTTCTACCTTGTATCTGTCTTCGGGTGGTGCTAATGATTGGTTTTATGATGATGTAAGTAGCAAACCAAAAGCATTCTCTTTTACCGCTGAGGTAGGGTTGGATTTTTGGGAAAGCGCTTCGCAAACATTGGTTAATAACAAGCACATGATTCACACGAATCTAACAGCGCTAAGAGCAATTCATAATTATGCTAATTTTGAGGATAATACACCATATTATTTCGAAAATCTAAATTTTACATTTAATTATTCTCTCAAACGAATTGGATTGGTGAATCAAACGGATTTTAAAATCAAATTAATTCCTGTTAGCTCTAATATTACCATTCAAACAGATTCCAATACCCATTCTAATCTTGCGATGGGACAGAGCGTGACTTCTGATCTTAATCTAACAGTCAATCCTACTATCAAACAAGGCGAAGCGATAGTTTTCAAAATAGAAATTGACAATGGTGTCTATAAAGATGTTAAAACCATTACCAAATTTTATAATTCCCCCGATGTTAAGTTTGTTGATGACTTTAGTACTTTAAACTGGAAAACAACAGGTAATTGGGGCTTAACCAATAGCGAATTCTATTCTTCTAATAGTGCCATTACAGATTCGCCCATAGAGGATTATGGCGCTAATGTGGGATCAAGTATTCAAACTATTAATGCCATCAACTTAAAAGATGTTTCTACTGCTAGTTTGAGTTTCTTTGCTAAATGGAATTTAGAAAAAGGGTATGATTATGTTCAAATAGAAATATCCAGTGATAATGGTGCTTCTTGGCAACCAAAGTGTGGGAAATATACTAGTATTGGAACCAGTGCTCAAGGCAAATTGAATCTGCCTCTTTATGATGGGCGACAATCAAATTGGGTTAAGGAAGAAATGACTTTGGATGAGTTTGTAGGAAAGGATATTTTAGTTCGTTTTATTTTTAAGTCAGATTATAAAGAAAATTACGATGGCTTCTATTTAGATGATTTTAAAGTAATCGGTTTTGCAAATCCTAATTTGTCAGTTCCAAACAATGTGATTTCAGATACAATTGTATTTCCTAATCCAGCTTCAGAATTTCTATTTATTTCGAATAATCTGCCAGTAGATTTTTATACTATTTATAATGATTTGGGGCAATTTATAGACAAAGGGGAAGTGAAAAATGCTAAAATTGATGTTTCGAATTTAAGTAATGGGATTTATTTCCTCACACTAAAAAAAGACAATTTTACAAAGCAGTCTAAATTTATAATAAAAAAGTAAAATGAACCTAAAAAACGCACAACTCGACGTTGATAATTGGATTAAAGAACACGGGGTTCGTTATTTCAATGAATTAACCAATATGGTACAACTGACTGAAGAAGTAGGAGAAGTAGCCCGAATTATTGCCCGTCGTTACGGCGAACAATCCGAAAAAGAAAGCGACAAAAACAAAGACCTTGGTGAAGAATTGGCTGATGTAGTGTTTGTGGTATTGTGTTTGGCCAATCAAACAGGAATCGACTTGCAAGTAGCATTCGATAAAAAAATGGATTTAAAATCTGTTCGAGACAAAGACCGCCATCATAATAACGAGAAATTGAAATAGTTTTTAAAATTTAGAATTAAGAGAGAGTAAATTGGATATAAAACTTCGAAAATCCGCAATCCGTAATCCGCAATCGATAATTAGAATTTCAGGCTCAAAATCTGAAACGAATCGGATGTTGTTGTTGCAGGCTTTGTATCCAACTATTTTTATCGAAAATGCTTCTAATTCGGATGATAGTGAAGTAGTGAAACAAGCTATAGCTATTTTAAATACACCAAATAGTCCTCAGCAAACCCCAATCCTAAACGTGCGTCACGCAGGAACCGCTATGCGATTTCTTACCGCTTATTTTGCGATCCAAGAAAATAGAACAGTCGTGTTGACGGGCTCGGACAGAATGAAGGAACGACCAATCAAAATTCTAG
>CALQBR020000254.1 GCA_943328865.2 Sphingobacterium thalpophilum | reverse complement strand
TTATTGGTTTTTGCGATAGGTTTATTTACGACTATGGGGGGAGAGTTTATTCCTACTTTAGATGAGGGTGATTTTGTAATTCAACCGGTCTTGAAAACGGGTACTTCACTTTCCAAAACGATTGCGACGACGACTAAAATTGAACAAATTATTCTGAAAAATTTCCCCGAAGTCACCCAAGTAGTGAGTAGGATAGGAGCTGCAGAAGTACCAACCGATCCGATGTCTATGGAGGAAAGTGATGTCATTGTAAAATTAAAACCCAAATCCGAATGGGTTTCGGCTTCTAGTAAAGACGAATTGGCCGATAAAATAAAAAAAGCCATCGAAAAGCAAATCCCCAATATGGATATCGAGTTTACGCAACCTATTGAGATGCGGTTCAATGAGTTAATATCAGGAACACGATCGGATGTGGCAGTGAAAGTTTTTGGAGAGGATTTAGACATTCTAGCTCAAAAGGCTCACGAAATTAAAAAAGCGATTCAAAATATAGAAGGTGCCTCGGATGTTATTATTGAAAAAACAGAGGGATTGCCGCAGATGTCCGTCGTGTACGATCGATCTAAAATTGCCCGTTACGGGTTTAATATTGCAGATTTAAACGAATTAATTGCCCTTGGTTTTGCGGGAAAAACAGTGGGTAATGTCTTTGAAGGCGAAAAGCGTTTTGATTTGGTCATTCGCTTAGACAAAACCAACCGAAAAGACATCGAAGACTTGCGGAATTTATATGTGTCCATGCCTAACGGAGGACAAATTCCACTGCAAGAGTTAGCTAAAATTGATTATACCGAAGGACCTGCAAAAATATCTAGAGACAATACGAATAGAAGAATTGTGGTAGGGATAAATGTTCGAAATCGTGACTTACAAAGTGTGGTTACCGATATTCAGAAAAATATTGCAACCAAAGTTAAATTACCAACAGGTTATTTTGTGAAATACGGCGGACAATTTGAAAACTTAGAAAGTGCCAAAGCACGATTAATGGTGGCCGTTCCAATAGCACTGATTTTAATTTTTATCTTATTGTATTTTGCTTTTGAATCGATAAAAGAAGCCTTAATGGTCTATTCTGCGATTCCATTATCGGCAGTAGGAGGAATCTTGTTTTTATGGATTCGGGATTTACCCTTTAGTATTTCAGCAGGGGTTGGTTTTATTGCCCTTTTTGGAATTGCCGTTTTAAACGGAATTGTATTAATCGAACATTTTAAAGAACTCAAACACCAAGGTATGAAGGATATTAATGAATTGATTTTGAAAGGAACCACCGATCGATTACGACCAGTTTTGTTAACCGCTGCAGCTGCTGCCTTAGGTTTTTTACCAATGGCGATTTCAGGATCAGCAGGAGCCGAAGTACAACGGCCATTAGCTACGGTGGTTATTGGAGGCTTGTTTACCGCAACGATTTTAACGATGATTGTTTTACCTATTTTATACAAAGTTTTTGACACGAAAGCATTTAAAAAACCAAAATTCAAAAAGAATGAAAGTGGCACTTATGTCATTTTGTTTTTATTGAGTTCATTCCTAGGTTTCTCTCAACAAAGTAATCCCGAATCGGATAGTTTGGTTGCAAAAGCTATCCAGAACAATAAAGGTATCACTGCCGCTCAATTGCAAGTGGATAAAGCACAATCCAATATTAAAAGTGCCTATAGTTTTGATAAAACCAATATTTATTATAGTTACGATCAAAATAATTTAGCCCTAAATGGTTTGCCTTTAAAAGTGTTTGGAGTGCAACAGCGTTTTGCTTTCCCAACGGTCTATGGCGCACAAAAACGCGTTTATTCTACGGAATATGAGAAAGAGAAAGCGGCGTTTGAATTGCAAAAAAATAAATTGGCTTTGGAAGTCGTAAAAACCTATGACTATATTGTCTATTTACAACATAAAGAAAAATTGTTTTATTATTTAGATAGTTTATACGCCAATTTCTCCAAAGCGAGTCATCGTCGTTTTGAATTGGGAGAAACCAATTATTTAGAAAAAATTACGGCTCAAGCTAAATTCAGACAAATCAGTACCCAGCTTTCTCAGATAGCCAACGAGAAAAAAGCGAGGTATGCCATTTTGCAATCCTTGGTACAATCCGATACCGCACTCTTGATAAAAAACAATCAAATACAACCTTTGACTAATTTAACAAAAGAGTTTAATAGGCCTATTTATGATATTTATTTAGAACGTATTACTGATAAATACAAAAGTCAGTTACAACTTCAAAAACAACAATGGTTACCCGATTTGAATTTGGAATATTTCCAAGGGAATAATAGGGGGATGTCACAAAGTTTATATGGTGTTCAGATGGGTTTTTCAGTTCCGATTTTATTTTCAGGGCATCTTTCAAAAGCAAAAGTAGCCCAATTGGAATTAGAAAGTTGGGAACAGCAAAAACAAAGTGAAGCGTTGAAGATGAACCAATATGTAAGCCAAAAAAATAGTGAATTGTTGAAATACCAAGAAGCCATCGACTATTATAATCAATATGGAAAAAAGTTGTCCGACGAGATTATTAAAGTGGGTAATAGTAGTTACCAACATGGTGAAATCGATTTCTTTCAATACATTCAAAGTTTAGAAAATGCCACCACGATTCAAATGGACTATCTAGAAAATGTGTTGCAGTTCAATTCCATTCAATTGGATTTGCACTATTTTAATTATTAAATGATTACGTCTATACTCTTAAAAATAAAAATTACCACTATGAAAAACATTCTCTATACTCTTACACTCACTTCCTTGCTTTTTTCTTGTAAAGAGACTAAAAATGAAGAGTCCCTCCCAAAATCGGATGGATTAATAACCGTCACAGCCACTCAATTTCAAACGTTGGGAATGGCAATTGACAGTCCAAAGGAACAGAATTTTGATGTAGTCGTAAAAACAGCTGGAAAGATTGATGTTCCTCCGCAAAACAGGGCTAAAGTAACCACTTTTATAGGAGGTTATGTCAAAGCCACCGCTTTATTAGTGGGAGATAAAGTGACTAAAGGTCAAGCATTAATGACCTTGGAGAATACAGAATTTCTTGATATTCAAAAAGATTATTTGGAAGTTTCAGAGCAAATCGATTACTTAAAATCAGAATACGAGCGCCAAAAAGCATTGTACAATGAAAAAATAACTTCTCAGAAAAACTACCTTAAGGCCGAGAGTGAGTACCGAAGAACTAAGGCCATATATCAAAGTTTAAAGGCAAAATTGGTGCTGTTAAATATCAATCCAGTG
>CALQBR020000253.1 GCA_943328865.2 Sphingobacterium thalpophilum | reverse complement strand
ATATTAAAATAGAATTGGGATATCAATTCCAGGTTTGAATCTAATGAATTAGAATTGCTCTCTTCCTGCAAAGTGGAAAGCACTTTCTATTGCTGCATTTTCATCACTATCAGATCCATGAACTGCATTTTCTCCGATAGAAGTAGCGTATGCTTTACGAATGGTTCCTTCAGCAGCGTCAGCAGGGTTTGTAGCTCCAATTAAGGTTCTGAAATCCTCCACCGCATTTTCTTTTTCTAAAATTGCAGCAACAATTGGTCCTCTTGACATAAATTCTACTAATTCACCGTAAAAAGGTCTTGCCGCGTGTACTGCATAAAATGCTTGAGCGTCAGCTACTGTTAATTGGGTTAATTTCAAAGAAACGATTTTGAAACCACCGTTTGTAATCATTGCTAAAATGTTCCCGATGTGTCCGTTAGCGACAGCATCTGGTTTAATCATTGTAAAAGTTCTGTTTGTTGCCATTTTTTTGATTTGTTTTTGCAAAAGTAAGTGTTTATTGTCTATTTACAAATACTAATTCATTTATTTGGTAACCACCGAACGAACTACTCTAAATCCAATAAAAGCATTTGAATTTATAGCGATCCAATTGAGTTGATGATCTGGTTTTAAATAATTAAGATTGCTTGAATCCCATGATCCCCCTCTGATGCATTTTTTTTCGCCTCTCTCCGGTCCTTTAGGGTTTATTTTAGAGTCTATCTTATAGTAAAAAGAATCGTAATTGTCCCAACACCATTCCCAGACATTTCCACTCATGTCGAATAGCCCAATTTCATTTGGTAATTTGGTTCCATATGTTTTTGGCTCTTTTTTGCTATTCTTACTATACCAAGCTATAGTTTCTAGATCATCACCGCCTGCATAAATATAGTTTTTAGATTTGTTACCGCCTTTGGCTGCATATACCCATTCGGCATCGGTAGGTAAACGATATCCATTTGCAGTAGCATCAAAAACGTATTGTCCATTTTGCTTTTTATATACCGGCTTTAAGTTATAATTGGTGCTTAACCAGTTGCAATATTGAACAGTCTCTACCCAGTTTACATTCGTAATTGGTTTGTCGTCATTCCAACCCCAAGTTGGTCTTACAGGCATTTTAAGCCCATTAGCATTAATGTATTCTTTCCATTCTTTAACAGAAACTTCGAATTTACTCATCTCAAAAGAAGATACTGATACTTCATATTCGGTTTTCTTTTCCGGAGTATTTGGTTTAACAGGTTCTTTAACAGTCATTTTTACTTTTCCTCCTTCAACTAATATCATGTTGCTTGTTTGCGCAGATAGTTTGAAATAACAGCTAAATAAAATTATTAATGAGCTGATTACTAAGTAATTCTTTTTCATAGAAATTTTGTTTTGAAATTTTCCGCTAAATTAATAAAAATATGAAAGTATTTTTGTTTTTTTTAGATTTATATTTCGGTTAATTTTTATGTAATTGAATTGTTTTCCTATTGCGATGTATCCCTATTTTACTAGCTTTATTTAAAATAATTTATATTTAAATAGGATTGTAGATGCAGACTAACATCATTTAAATCGGTTTATTCTAAAATAGTGATTTCAAAGCTATTTGATAAGGGCTTGAGTGTTTTAAAACAACTGGATATGATTTCAGGATGGGTTAAATAGATTTCTGAGAAATTTAAGATTCGTTCTTGTAAACTATGATTGGGGAACAATTCGTTTTGTAAATCAGTAAGGCGTTTTAGGACGTCCTCGTGCTTTCTTTTTTGGGCTTTTAGCAAACGTTTCTCCAAATTTTCAAGTCCTTTTATTTGTTTGGCTTCTTGTGCTTTGACAGCTCCAACGAAAGAAGGATCTGTTTGAAGTGCGATTTGTTTTAGATATTGAAATTGTTCTTCCAATGCCCTTTTTTGTAATGTTAAATCAATTGGAAATGCTGAAAATTCGGTTACTTTTAAATTGATTAAGTCGGTTTGTTTCATGAATAAATCCTTCCATGACAATGACAGCTGATCTGCTTTTTTCGCTTGTTTTTCGGTTGCTAATAAAACGGAATTGCGAAGTAATAGCATTGGGAATGTAATATTAACTTTGTTGAAATACGCTTTGAGTTCCAACCAATAGGCAATTTCACCTCCGCCACCAATATAACATAAATTAGGTAAAATAACTTCTTGATATAAAGGCCGCATGATGACATTGGGACTGAATTTTTCAGGATTATTTTCTAAATGCGTTAAAATTTCTTTTTCGGAGAAGTGTATTGAGGTATTGTTAACTTTATAAATCCCGTCTTCAAAAACGATACGTTCTCTTAAATGATCTTCTATGTAGAATAAATTAATTTCTCGCGGGTTTACCTGAATTTTGTAATCTTTTAAAAGTTCTGTGGTTTTTAAAACACTTTTTTGTGCCGTTTTGTAAAGTAATTCTTCTTTTATAAATGGAATAAAGGCCCGTTTCAAATCCGAATGGTCTGCATCTACAATAACCAAACCATCTTGTCCAAAAAGTTCATTTGCCAAGTATCTCGTAGCATCCGCTAAATTGTTATGGGAAAGATAGGTCTCTTTGAATAACTTTATGATTGTATTGGCATTAGTACCAGCACCTATCTCGGAAGCAAACACCTCGATTATTTTTTCCAAGCCTTCGGTTGACAATCTTCCTACAGGGCCTTTACTTTGGGTATTCCAACGGATTTTTTTACCTTTAAAATTGAAATAGTTGATTTCCTCAAAATCATGGTCTTCAGTTGCCATCCAATAGACAGGTACAAAATGATATTCAGGATACTTTGCCTTTAGTTCAACGGTTAGATTTATAGTAGAAATGATTTTGTATAAAAAATACAATGGACCAGTAAATAAATTCAATTGATGTCCTGTAGTCACTGTAAAAGTTTTTGGACTGGCTAAAGCTTCTATGTTTTGTTTGGTTGAATCAGATATTTGAACTTGGTTGTATTGTTTTTGTAAAACCGAAACCAAGTTTACTCTATGATTATTATTATAATTAGATTGCTTTTCAAGAATTTGATCCTTGAAATTTTCAATTAAAGGAAAGCGATTGTATAAAGACTGTAAGGCTATTTTTTGGTCTAGATAATCATTGATTAATTCAGAAAAATAACCTGATTGTTGATAGTGTATACAGTCAATTGGCATAGCTTAGGAATTCGTTTTAAAGTAAATTTATTTAAAATAAAAACATTTTTTGATTAAAAAGTCATTGTAAATAATGATTTATTGCTTAGTTTTTAATTGAAAATTCAAATTT
>CALQBR020000252.1 GCA_943328865.2 Sphingobacterium thalpophilum | reverse complement strand
CGATCTTTTATTATAATTTTATCTGTTTTTGAATAGTCTTGTATTGCCTGTGAGTTCGTGCTATAAAAGTCATTGTTATTGGTATATCCTATTATGGTATTAGCAAAAAAATGCTCTCCCCAATTTCCCAAACTATAATTGAACGTTATAGTTGATGCATCTAGCTGGTTAAAATTCCCCAACCCTTTTTCGAATATTCTAAAGCCGGTATGAATATAATTCGAATAAACGTCTAATACAGAGGCATTTGTTTTGTTGAAAGAATAACTCGTAGAGATACTGTTCTTTTTATTGATTTCCCAGTTCAAGCTTACCCGCGGATTAATGAAAGAAGGTGTTTGTTTTGATGCTTTTTCAGAAGTTTTCAAACCATTATACAATTGATGGAAATCGGCTTGTGTTTGAAGACTTATATTATTAAAATGAAAAAGATATTTTGAATTAATAAAAAAATCATTGGTGTTGTATCTTAAATTGTTTTGATATTGTACAGGGTTTTCAAGCAATATCTCATCTTGTTTTAACGAAAAAGTAGATAATAAGAAATCTTCCCTATATTGATTTCCTAACCGTATTTCTAATAAATCTCCATTTTTTTTACGGTCTAGTAAGTGTGCATCCACTCCTATAAATTGCATTCTGTTTTCACTTATTTGTGCTAAGTTGTTAGCTTTTTGATTAAAAAGGCTTTGATATAAAAATTGATTGGCGGCATAGTTTTGTGGTGTCTTCTCATTGATATACCTGCCTGTGAGTAAAAACACTTTGTTGCTTTTAAATTTATTTACGAATCCTATTTTCTGGTCTAATAGCTGGTTGTTGCTTCGTAGTTTTTCATTAAGTAAATCACCATTGAAATTTAAATTACTTTTTTTGTCTTCGTTTGTTGCGTTGTATTTTCCAATAAAATTGAATGTTTTTGTTTTTGAGATGTCATATGTGAGGTCAAGTTTGCCAAATCCTGTAATTTTATTATTCCGAAGTTTAAGATTTTCAGTATTTTGAAAAGATATATTTGCTACGGAAAAAGATTCAAAACCGTTTCTGAAGAAATCATTTTCATCAGAATAATAAAAACCAAGTGTCTTTATTTTGATCTTGTCAGTTAAATTGTAAATTGCATTTAAAGAAGTCATTTCGGCATTATTGAAATTAATTCTTTTTTCTTTTAATTCAGGTAATTGTGAACTTAGATGGATTAATGAATTTGCACTTTGTCCATCTCCAATAGCAATGACCTCTCCTTCGTTATAAGGACGAATTAAATGATTAATATCACTTATTGCTTCTTCACCAATATTATTTAGATTAGTCAAAAAATAATATTTGTTTCTTTTTCCAAAATTCATCAAATTACCTCGAACTACATACCTGTCTTTAGAGATTAATCCATATCCGATGTCCATATTTCCAAACCATTGACTTTTAGCATCTTCTTTTAACTTCAAGTTTAATGCTACTTTTTCACTTTTTTCTATTCCTTTGAGGTGTTTGTTTTTTGAATAATGTTGGTATAACTCAATTTTATCTATGGGATTTGCCGGCATGTTTTTAGTTAATAATTGATATCCTTTTTCAAAAAAATCATCGCCTTCAATCATTACTTTCTCAACTTCTTGATTTCCTACTTTGATTGTTCCCTCTTTAGAGATCGAAAGTCCCGGTATTTTTTTTAGCAAATCTTCAACCACACGTTCGTTACCTTGTGCAAATGCTTTTGCATCAAAAACAATAGTGTCTTTTTTTATAGTTATGGGACGTTCGGTAATAATGGTAACTTCATTCAGTTCCGTGGGCTTATATGTTAATGTCGCGTTTTCATTAATTTGGGTAACTTCCCTGCTCAATTCTATTGGAATTGAAATACTTTCGTAATTGAGGGCTGAGAAAGTAAGAATAAATTTCCCTATTTTATTAGTGGATAATTTGTAGGATCCTTTATCGTCAGTACTCGTATAATTAATAATTACTTGACTGTTTTCGTTTTGTAATGTAACATTAGCATAAGCGATTGCGCTATTTTCTTTTTCGGTAACAATTCCGAATATTTTTGATTGGGAATAACAATTGGCTGAAAGAAAAGATATTATTAGTGAAATAATTATTTTATCTGAAAACATTATGACCCATTTTGATTTCTTTATTTTGATTAACTTAAATTTCATCTATTATAATATGATCGATTTTTTTCTTAGCAAGATTTAAATGGTATCTTTAAATATCATCAAAATTTATTTCTAAAAAATCATCTTGACTTATTAAGTTGTTTTTATTTGTTGAGCTTGATAGATTCGAGCCTCTTGGCAGCGAAGCTCTAATTTTTTGATTGATTTGATTTTCAATATTTTCAATGAGCGACAAGTATTTTTTTCGTTCATCAATTGGCGAAATGTATCTTTTATTTAGAAACTCGGAAGCATTTATGATACTATTTGTGTTAAATTCTATCTTCTCAACATAAAAATAAAAAGTTTTGGTTGAATCAAATGCTTCAATTATCAATCCTGGCAATCCATTTAGTTTCCATGGTCCAAAGCCAAGTGGGATGTCATTAGTGAACCAAACGGTATACTCTCGCCCTCTAAAATTGCCAATAGCTTTTTGACATAAAAAATTATTTATTTTTTTTGTGTCATTTATCAATTCCCAATTTATTGCATTGAATTTGTCTTTAATGAATAGAGTGTCTAATTTTTTATTTGTTATATCTGTAGGAAGGAATTCTTGCTCAATAATTAATCTACTTTTTAGGTTTGTATACAATCCAAAATTGTCTGGTTTATCTGTATCTAGATTAATTGATAGATTTATAGTTCCTGCATCATTATCAGCATTTACATCTATTTTTTTTTCTTTTTTTATATTCTCATTATAAAATAGACTTTCTTCTTTATTGAAAATTAATATTGTATTCTTTGATTTTCCATTCTCAATACATTTATACAATACCTTTCCTCCATTTATCTGTGCAAAAGCACAAAATGTCATAAAAAAAAATCCAATTAGTGTTCTCATACTTTTAATTTTGGTGTTTTAATATAATTATCAATTTTTAGACTTAATTGTTTGAATTTAAATGAAATATCGAGATATTCAATTTGTGCTGAGTATCTCGATATTATTTAATTTTTTTACATTGGAATGCTTGGTTCTAAAACACTAACAATAAATGCAGCTACTTTAGCAGCGATACATCCAAATGTGGAAGCTTCAAAAGAATGAGTGGTCTCTAATACAACCTCTTTGTTATTTACCTTTATTGTCATTTTTACAATGACTGTGCAAAGTT
>CALQBR020000251.1 GCA_943328865.2 Sphingobacterium thalpophilum | reverse complement strand
TATCCATTTAATAATCCTCAAAATCTTTGTTCCTTTGCGAAAACTGTTTCAAAAATGATCCACGCAAGAAATATCCATAAATACTACGATCAACTTCAGGTGCTCAAAGGTGTTGATTTACACATTCAAAAAGGCGAAATTGTTTCTATTGTAGGCGCTTCGGGTGCGGGAAAAACAACCTTATTGCAAATTCTAGGCACTTTAGACAAACCTACAGTTGAGAACGGAATTGAATTGCGAATCAACAATCAGGATATTCTAACGATGAACGACAAAACCCTATCCCAATTCAGAAACCTGAATTTGGGTTTTATATTTCAGTTTCATCAATTATTACCTGAATTTACTGCTTTAGAAAATGTGTGTATTCCCGCTTTTATAGCCCATAAATCAAAAGCCGAAACAGAAATAGAAGCTAAAAAACTACTTGATTACCTTGGACTTTCGCACCGCATCAACCACAAACCCAACGAGCTCTCTGGCGGTGAACAACAACGGGTAGCAGTCGCCAGGGCTTTGATTAACAAACCCGCCATTATTTTTGCCGATGAACCTTCGGGAAATTTAGACACCGCTTCGGCCGAAAATCTGCACCAATTGTTTTTTAAATTACGGGATGAATTCGGACAAACCTTCGTGATTGTAACCCATAACGAAGAGTTAGCCAATATGGCCGACAGAAAATTAGTCATGGTGGATGGTTTGATTAGTAATTAGAAGCTATTCCAGCTATACACTTGTATCTTTTCCTGCTTAAAGAAAGCAGCAAAAGGATACCGTTGCTATCTGGGCTAAGCTTTCCGATAATAATCCGTTCGCCACCACTTTTTTTTCTAAATCGATTCAATCCTCCCTTTTGAAAGCCAACTATGCATCCATCCGAACTAAAATCCTTTCTTGACGAAAAAGTAGCGTTGTACAACCACCCCAACTTCATCGAAAGCGATCCTGTGCAAATCCCCCATTTATTTTCGTTAAAAGAAGATGTCGAAATCGCAGGTTTCCTTAGTGCCACCATCGCTTGGGGCAACCGCAAAATGATTATCAAAAATGCGCATCGCATGATGGATTTGATGGGAAATACGCCTTACGATTTTGTGATGTCGCATACTGAAAACGATTTAGAACAACTAGAATCTTTTGTACACCGTACCTTTAACGGGCAAGATTTCGTTGGGTTTATCAAAAGCCTAAAGCACATTTATCAACATCACGGGGGAATGGAATCAATTTTTAACAAACACCAAGAACCCGATTCGATACAACAGGCAATAACGGAATTTAAAAAAGTGTTTTTTGAAATAGACCACTTCAGCAGATCCCAAAAACACATTTCAGATCCGAGTAAGAATTCCTCCAGTAAACGAATCAACATGTGGCTCAGGTGGAATTGTAGACAAGATCAGAAAGGCGTTGATTTAGGGATTTGGAAAAACATTGCGCCTTCCAAATTATCTTGTCCATTAGATGTTCATTCGGGTAATGTGGCTCGGCAACTGGGATTACTGAACCGAAAACAAAACGACGGCAAAGCGGTACACGAATTGGATCTCAAACTCCGAGAATTAGACCCAACCGATCCTGTAAAATACGATTTCGCCTTATTTGGATTAGGAGTTTTTGAAGGTTTTTAGCGATTTCTAATTGATTTTTCATTCGTTCGATAGATCGAAACGTAGAAAAATCTAACCAGCTAACCGTCAATTTAGTGTACCTTTGCAAAAAATAGACGTTTTATGACCACTTTCGAGCAATTCAATCTTCCAAAATCAGTACAAAAAGCAATCGACGATTTAGGATTTGTGACCCCAACTCCTATCCAGGAAAAATCTTTTTCTGTGATTATGTCGGGACGCGATATGATGGGAATTGCACAAACAGGAACCGGTAAAACACTAGCTTACCTATTGCCCTTGTTGAAGTTGTATAAATTTACACCTACCAATACACCCAAAATTGTTATCCTTGTTCCTACCCGTGAATTGGTCGTTCAAGTAGTAGACGAAATTGAGAAACTAACCAAATACATGTCGGTTAAAACACTCGGCATATTTGGTGGCGTGAATATCAATACCCAAAAAAAATCGGTTTACGAAGGAATCGATATTTTGGTGGGAACACCAGGACGGGTAATGGATTTGGCACTCGATGGCGTAATTCGATTTGATGAAACTCAAAAATTAGTCATCGACGAGTTTGACGAAATGCTGAATTTAGGATTCCGTGTGCAACTGACTTCCATCTTGGCGATGATGTCGAGAACCAAACGCCAGAACATCTTGTTTTCGGCTACGATGACTGATGAAGTAGATGCTATTTTGAATGACTTTTTCGATTTTCCTGAAGAAGTTACCCTTGCGGCTTCTGGTACGCCTTTAGAAAATATTACTCAAATAACTTATAACGTTCCGAATTTCAATACCAAAGTCAATCTGTTGACACACTTGTTGCAAACCGACGAAAGTATGGAACGTGTTTTGGTTTTTGTCAACAATAAGAAGATCTCCGACATGCTTCATCAGCGTATTGAAGAAGATTTTGAGGGCCAATTTGGGGTAATTCACTCCAATAAATCTCAAAATTACCGTTTAAGTACGATGGCTGCTTTTCAAGAAGGCAACCTTAGAGGTATCATTACGACGGATATTATGGCGAGGGGTTTGGATATTTCCAATATCTCACACGTAATTAACTTTGAAGTCCCTGAGTTTCCAGAATTATACATGCACCGTATTGGGCGAACTGGTCGTGCCGATGCCACAGGAACAGCAATCAGTTTTATTACTCCTCGAGAAGAAGAATTTAAAATTCAAGCCGAATTACTAATGAATATGGAATTAGACACCGCGCTTTTTCCAGAAGAAGTTGAAATATCAATAAAATTAATTGAACCTGAAAAAGACAAACAGCCGATTAAATTTCTTCTAAAAAAACCAAAACTAGATGGTGAAGGGGCTTTTCATGAAAAGGCTAAAAAGAATAAAAAAGTCAATTTAGGCGGTCCATCCAAAACCAAAAAGAAAGTCTCTGGTTCGGTTAACCGAAACATGTTGAAAACAAGAGATAAAAAACGAAAGGACAAGAAATAGTTTTTTAACAAAGCTACATTTTGCTATTGGTATACAACAACCCTTTGATATTATATCCCAATAAAGATTACTTTCAAAAGTGATTTTATATTTACTAAAAAGGGTTCGATTTTAGAAGAAAAGTACCAAAATCGAATCGTTAAAAATCTAAAATCTAAAATCTAAATACTATCTTTGACAATCGAAATTCACTGAACTCCACTACTAATAGTGTCTT
>CALQBR020000250.1 GCA_943328865.2 Sphingobacterium thalpophilum | reverse complement strand
TAGCCACATCGGACCATTTTAAATCGGTTCCAGTAGCTACTAAATCAGCAACGGTTTTGCTGCCACAAAAAGTTTGAGCATCCGCTGTTGGTTCAGCAGTTGTATTCACGGTTACATCCACCGATGTTCTAGCACTCTCACTAGCACTTACTGTTTGTGACACATAATAGGTTCCTGTAGCAAGTGCTGTTGAAGTTGACAAAGCAGTTCCGTTGGTAGCCACATCGTACCATTTTAAATCAGTTCCAGTTGCTACTAAATCAGCAACCGTTTTACCGGCACAAAAAGTTTGAGCATCCGCTGTTGGTGCATCCGTTGTAGTTTCCACACTCACAGTTACATAATCAGAGTAAACGGTCGAACATCCTACTACTACAGCTCTAAAATAGGTGGTCTGGAAAAGATCTCCAACTAAATAGGAATCTAAGGTTGCCGATGTGCTTGCAATATCAATAGGTGATGAAAAACTGTTATCCGTAGCTTTTTGCCATTTTTGAACTCCTCCGGTAAAACCGTTCAGCGTAACACTTTGCCAATTAACATTGTTTTGATATACTAACTGAAAATTAAAATCACTGTTGTTATTACTTCCATCGGTATAACCTGAACCATTTGTATAATCAGAATCACTAGAACTTGTCCAGTCGAATGTAGCATTACCATCTTTGGACTCTATCTTAAAGGTATACGATTGATTTCCTGTTAAAGTCAAAGGAGTGTTAAGAACAAAAGTGTTGGTTCCAGAATTGTTTATTGAAATCCCTTGATTCATTAATTCTGTACCTGAATCACCTTCTCCTTGAAAAAATCTTAACAAATATGACCCACCATTAATCAAGTTAGCAACATCAATCTTGATGGCACTTAAAGTTACATTACTTGAAGTCTTAAAAGATTGAGCAGCAGTGTGACCTGGCGTAAAATTTGGCATCATATCCCAACAAGGATCATAAATATTATCACAAACATCCTGCTCACCATCCCAATAGCAATTCTGGTAATAACCGCCGATACATTGATAACCCATTATTTCTGGACTAATTTGGGCATAAGATCCTGAGTTTAAATTTGCTTCACCATCTGGTGTTGAAGAAATTTCCCCAGTAATAGTTTGGTTGGCAGTAACAGCTCCTCCAATTGCAGCCCCACAAGTATAGAGTTGCACTTCGGCCAGTTGAAACATATCATCCGAGCAAGTATTTGTAAAATTAACTCTATAATATTTGTAGGCAGTAGTATTTGCAAAGTAATAATTTCGAGTATGAAATCTTGTAGAAATACATCCAATTAATCCTGTTGCAATTGAAGTAAAATTAGAGCCATCATTGGATCCCAAAATTTCGTAATTTCTTGGATCCCTCCCTTCAAAATCATTTGCAGTAGTGATCGCAATACTACTTGCTGTTTTTGAAACGCCTCCCAAATCAACGGTAAATCCCATTCCATCGGATGCAGTAAAATCTAAAAACTTAGTATTGTTATTACCGTCAATAATATTTCCATATTGTTCCCCTCCTGGAGAATTTACATTGCCATAGGGTGATATTGACATGGATGAATTAAAAATGGCTGTCTGGGCATTGCTGGAGTTAATAACCATTAGCAATGTGTATATAGTTGCTAGATGGATGATTTGGAGTAGATTTTTTTTCATAAACTTTATTTGGTCTGGATTGTAAAAAAAAAGAATTATGTTCTTTGTTAAAATTTTTACAAATTTAGAAATTGTTATTTGAAAAAAATCACTTTCCCCTTTTTTTTACAACTTTATAGCTTTCGACTTGCTTGGTGTAGTGAGAAAAAAAAACTCCATTATTTAAAGGGATGGCGTTCCTGCCAATGCGTTTCGGGTTCTAAATAGCCAAAAAAGCGGGCTATAAAAGCATTGATCAAAGGGTTGTGGTGTTTGATAAAACCAACCATTTGAATCGGTTTGGCTCCGACCCCACTTTTAATTTCTAAAGCGGTTCGGGCAAAAATAATCCGTTTAAAATTTTTCTTGATGGAATATCCAATCATGTCATAAAGCATGTTGAGATATAGCATTTTCTCTTGTTGGAACTGGGGATCATATCCTAAAAAGTAAGTATCGAAGTCCGATCCGTTTTTGATTAGCGTGTTAAATCCGATCAATTGATTGTCTATAAAGTAACCATAGAAAAGAAATTTTTCGTTTAGGGTTTCCTTAAAAACTTCAAAATGATCTTCCGGCAAATAGAAAGTATTGAAAGGGGCGTTTTCTGCCACATTGCGATACAGTTTTACAATAGTGCTTCTGTGAAAACGAATTTCTTCAAGCGACAATTTTCTTTTTGTAAGGCCAGTCGCTTTTTTACGAGCCCTTTTGTATTGATCCCGGTATTTTTTATTTAAATCGCCCACATAATCCTCCATGCTCCCCCAATTTTCTGGTATTGCCAAAACCATATTGGGTTGTGTCGAAAACTTTAAATAAGGATGGAATTCCTTTGTTTTGAAATAGTCCGCCTCCACTTCTGAAAAATCTTTGTATGCGGTAAGGTGTACTTTTAACTTCTTTTCTGCAAACTGTTGCCGAAGCAAATCCGCCGCTTTTGTTAATAGCAGTAAGCCTTCTTCGGGCGATAATTTGGAGTCAAAATAAAAAGCATTTTGACCCGTGAGCATATTATTGCCGATGAATAAAACATGCGAGCAGAAATTTTTAAAAACAAAATTTCTAATCTTCGTTTTCAGGCAATGGTCTCTTGCTCCAAAGGAGCGAATGGCATTTAAATTGATGAATTGGGAAACGGCGATTCCTACTAATTCCTCTTTTTGATACAACCCAATGAAATGACAAGTCATGTTCTCTGGAGCCGATGTTTCTAAAATACGTAAATAGTTACGGGTTAGGAAAATATTGTTTACCGCCAAAGCATCCCAATCGGAAGGGAGTGAATGGGTAGTAGGGTATATCTTAAAAGTAGGGTTGGTGTTCACAAAACAGAAATTGCTCCACAAATGTAGAGCGATTCCCTTGTAATTAAATGTTAAATTTTATGGAACTACCCCAATTCTAAAGTCGGAATTTGGGTTGCTGCTAATTCTTGCTTGTAAAAAAGCAACCTGTTCTGAATATCGGTGAATGGGGTTTCCGAAGAAAATAATTCTTGATAGTATTCGATACCAGCCATTAAATTGCTCTTGAAAGTCTGCCATTTTTTAATTTGGGCGGCGTTAATTTCATCCGACACGCTATTGATTTCATTTGCTAAATAATCAATATACATTTTCAATTCTTTGACAAACATATTGGGACGGTTCTTTACCGTTAAAACGGAATCATTGCCGTAAATATGCTG
>CALQBR020000249.1 GCA_943328865.2 Sphingobacterium thalpophilum | reverse complement strand
TTGTCATTTTTACAATGACTGTGCAAAGTTTTTCTGGAGTAAAGGTACTCTCGTCTAAGTTTCTAATTTCTCCAGTTATGTTTGATTTTCCATCAATTGAATAGCTTAGAGATTCTGTTTTGACAAAACTTGTTTTGCAGTTCAAGTTTGCTGCGTATCCGCTAAAGGAGAATAAGATAGTGGCGATTAGACCTAAAAATAAATGCTTCATTTTTTTAATTTTAATAATTAGTAATTGATTTTTAAAAAACGACTAACAATATCATCTTCTTAATCCTGCGCATAAATCATTCAGAATCAATAGTAAGTGTTTTTGTATTTAGTAAAATTACTTTCAATAAAATTAAATTTTGGTATAGAATTTTGATATTTTATTCAATTCTTAGGCTAAAATATATAATATATAAATATTTTAATTTTTGTCAATATAGAATATATCAAAGTAAAATCATTAATTTTATTACTTAAATTATAGTGTGATTGTAATAATGCGTTTAAATTTGGCTACTTCTTACTTGAATTAGTAAACAAAAAATTAAATGATTGGTTCATATGCTTAAATTTAACGACCGTAATGGAAATCAGAATTTAACGTAACATTTATTTTTTAAAATAACAGAAATTTGTTTTTCAGAAAAAATGGTTACCACTGATTTTTAATATTACAATAAATTTTGAAGTTGATTTAAAATTGACCAACCAAAGTTTAGTAACGATATTTTTTAAATTTCCGTAAATTATATTCTTATTTTTTTTTGATCTATTAATGGAAATTAACAAACAAAGGTTAACTATTGAAGCTTATTATGAATGTTATAGGAAGACGAATCAAACAGAAAAGAGAACAATTGGGTTTCTCTCAAGATAATTTAGCTTTAGAATTGGGTATAACCCAACCAACTTACGCTAGATTAGAAAAGGAAGATAATAGAATTAGTATTCCAAGATTGATCAATATTGCAGCTATTCTTAAAACTTCTGTTTCTTCTTTAATAGATGAAAAGGAGATTAGTGTCAGCGATGAACAGAATATTGAAGCTCTAAATGCTTCATATTATTCCATCATAAATTCTGATAAGGATCATATTCAAACCCTAAAAGCTGAAAATGCTTTTTTAAAGAAATTCTTAGAAGAAAGCAGGTAATTGTTATTTTACTTTCTCAGCATATACGATATAGTACCTGTTTGTAAAAGACCTTAGTAATGGTCGAATTCCAATTTTTTTAACGGGATTGGTCCATTTTTGTGTATCGATGATTTTCCATCCTGTTTTTTCTAAAAGCCAATCCAATTGCCAATCTTCAAATTCGTGATAATGGCGATCCCACATATCAGTTTTGCTTCTATAGGCAGGAGAGAACCATAATCGGAGTGGTACAGAAATAACTAATTTTTCAGATTGTATCTCTTTTAATATGGTGTATGGATTCAATAAGTGCTCGAAAATCTCGAAAGCGGTTACCACAGTTTCTTTTTGATTTTGAAATACCATTTGGTTTTCATCTAAATCTTCACCACTGGTATTCTTAACGGAGAAGCCTTCTTCTTTCATTATTTTTGAAAAAGGATTTTCAACGCCTAAGTCTAAAATGGTTTCGTTAGGTGAGATGTGTTTTTTTAGAAAGTCTAAAGTAAGTTTGAAACGTTTATTCGGAAAAGTCTTTTCGTACATATTGATGTAGTTTTTTGGTAAAAATAAAAATCCCCTTTACAGTACAAATGTTTGTTTTTATAAAGGGGACTTTTTAAATTGTGTGCTATTTAGCTTTCCATGTACGCTTCAATAGGAGCACAAGAACAAACTAAATTTCGATCGCCATAGGCTTCATCTACACGACGAACGGTAGGCCAGAATTTATTTTCAGCAATATAATCTAATGCAAATGCTGCTTGCTCTCTCGTATAAGGGAAAACCCATTCATTAGCCGTAACCATAGCTAGCGTATGTGGAGCATTTCTTAAAATATTGTTGGTGTCTTCTTTACTTGAAACTTCAATTTCTTTACGAATAGAAATCATCGCCTCACAAAAACGATCTAATTCAGCTAAATCTTCTGATTCTGTTGGTTCAATCATTAATGTACCTGCCACTGGGAAAGATACTGTTGGTGCATGGAAACCATAATCCATTAAACGTTTGGCAATATCAGTTACTTTAATTCCTTTTTCTTCGAAAGCCCTACAATCTAAAATCATTTCGTGAGCCGCTCTTCCCATTTCTCCAGAATATAAAACCGGATAATGTTCGTCTAAACGCGCTTTCATATAATTTGCATTTAGAATAGCGTATTTCGTAGCGTTAGTTAAACCTTCAGCTCCTAACATAGTGATGTAACCATAAGAAATCAAACAAACCAAAGCCGAGCCAAAAGGAGCAGAAGAAATAGCTGTAATGGCTTGTTCTCCTCCTGTTGGAATAATTGGATTAGTTGGTAAAAACGGAACTAATTTTTCGTTCACACAAATTGGTCCAACACCTGGTCCACCACCACCGTGAGGAATTGCGAAAGTTTTGTGTAAGTTTAAGTGGCAAACATCAGCTCCAATAGTGGCAGGATTTGTCAACCCTACTTGCGCATTCATATTGGCACCATCCATATAAACCAAACCACCATTTTCATGGATGATATTAGTGATTTCAATAATGGCACTTTCAAAAACGCCATGCGTTGATGGATAGGTTACCATCAAAGCAGATAAATTATCAGCATGTTGAATGGCTTTTGCTCTTAAATCTTCTACATCGATATTTCCATTTTCCATCGTTTTTGTTACGATGATTTGCATTCCTGCCATAGCAGCAGAAGCCGGATTTGTTCCGTGGGCAGAAGCCGGAATTAAACACACATTTCTGTGGTTATCGCCTCTTGATAAATGATAGGCACGAATAGCCATTAAACCAGCATATTCGCCTTGTGCACCCGAATTAGGTTGTAACGTTGTCCCTTGAAAACCAGTGATGACATTCAATTGCTGCTCTAATTTTTTCAACATGATTTGGTATCCTTCTGCTTGCTCAATTGGAGCAAAAGGGTGAATGTTGTTCCAATTTGCCATAGATAAAGGCAACATTTCAGCAGCAGCATTTAATTTCATTGTACATGAACCCAAAGAAATCATAGAATGATTTAACGATAAATCTTTGCGTTCTAATTTCTTAATATAACGCATCAACTGTGATTCTGAATGATGGTTGTTGAAAACATCATGTTGTAAGAAAGTTGATTTTCTTACTAAGTTTTCAGGTACCATTGACTCATCGGTTAATTGACTAACGCTTACCGCATCTTTCCCCGTCGCTTCAGCGAAAATGGCAATGATTTG
>CALQBR020000248.1 GCA_943328865.2 Sphingobacterium thalpophilum | reverse complement strand
TGTCGTTTGATAGAATTGACATGTTCCTTTAAAAAACCAATTTTTAAGCTATCCTCTTCCTCGTTGATGTATTTTTCATAAGCCGTTAACGATACTTTGGAATCGACAATCATCTTTTTCCCATCAGGAAGATTAATCACGACATCGGGAAACACGCGATTGCCCTCCTCGTTGGTATGGGATTGCTGCACATAATATTCGCGGTCTTTCTCTAATCCTGATTTCTCCAAGACGCGTTCCAATACCAATTCTCCCCAATTCCCCTGCATTTTACTATCGCCTTTCAGGGCTTTGGTCAGGTTGATGGTTTCCTTGCTCATTTGTAGGTTCATTTCGCGTAAGCCCAATATTTGTTGGCGCAAAGCCGCATGGTAATCGATACTTTCTTTGTGGGTGTCTTCGACTTTTTTCTCAAACAATTGAATTTTATCCTGCAACGGCGACAAGATATTTTTCATGTTTTCCTTATTTTGTTCGGTAAATTTACTCGACTTTTCGTCTAAGATTTTATTGGCTAGATTCTCAAATTCTTTAGTGAATTTCTCTTGTAGTTTTTCAACTTCTTCTTTTTGTTCTTTATGGCGTTCCCAAAGATTTTCAAAATCAACTTCTTTCTTGGTCAATTGGAGGTTTATGGCCTCTTTTTCATTGCGAAGAACCTCTTTCTCAGATTGGGCCTGTAAGATTTGTTTTTCAAATGACGCTTTGTCATTGTTGTTTTGTTCTTTCAGCGCGGTAAGCTGCACATTCAAACTGATGTTTTTTTCTTCTAAGGCTATTTTCTCCGCTTTTGATTGGGCCGAAGAAAGCAGTTTGCCAATATAAAAACCAATGAAGGCTGCAATAATAAATACGGCTATGAGGAGGAGTGTTTGTGACATGTTTCTGTTTTTTTATATCCTGTAAAAATAAACAATAATTGGAACCTTTAAATTTAAACGAAGCTAATTTGAAAAATGTATTTTTGCACCCGATAGAAATAACCAATGAAGCACCACCATTTTATTCTCCATAAACCCTACGGCTATTTGAGTCAGTTTATTTATGAGCTCAAAAGGAAAAAGAAACTGTTAGGGGAGTTGCATGATTTTCCTGAAGGAACGATGGCGATTGGTCGTTTGGATGAGGATTCAGAAGGGCTATTACTCCTTACCACCGATGGGAAAATGAGTGAAACAGTCAGAAGTAAAAAAATAGATAAAGAATATTATGTGCAGGTTGACGGCATCATTTCTGAAGAGGCTATCGCACAATTGCAAGAAGGCGTAGTAATCGGTTTTAATGGGACTAAATACCTTACCAAGCCGTGTAAAGCTTTTTCAATTGAAAATTTACCAGCTTTTGGCGCTAGGGGTAAAAAGATTCGTGACGAGCGGCATGGTCCCACGTCTTGGGTTTCCATCACCGTTAATGAGGGGAAATTTCGTCAAGTGCGAAAAATGACAGCTGCAGTAGGTTTTCCGACATTGCGTTTGGTTCGGGTTCGGATTGGGCAAGAGCATTTGAACGATTTACAAGCAGGGCAGGTTTTGGAAGTTTCTGATTTCCAGTTGGCCGAAAAAGAATAGGATTAATTAAAACCAATCACCATGTTAAATATCGTTTTAGTAGAGCCAGAAATTCCAAATAATACTGGGAATATTGGTCGTTTGTGTGTAGGAACCGGGAGTCGTTTGCACCTGATTCATCCTTTTGGTTTTGTGATTAATGATAAAAACCTCAAGCGCTCTGGATTGGATTATTGGGTGCATTTGGATTGGAAAGAATACCAAGATGTTGCCGAATGGGTCGCCCAAGTGCCTGATACTTCTCGGGTTTTTCTGATGAGCGCTCATGCTGAAAAATCTTATTTGGAGACTGATTTTCGCGATGGGGATTGGTTGGTTTTCGGTAAAGAAAGTGTGGGTTTGAGTCAAGCGGTTTTAGATCAGTTTCCCAATCATTTAACCATTCCCATGTCTCCTCTGATTAGAAGTTTTAACATCGCCAATTCTGTTGCTTTTGTTGTTGGAGAGGCCAAAAGACAAATCGGTTTATAGCGTTTACCGAATCACAAACTTCCCTTTTTCTTTATCAAAAGAAATGGCTTCGTCCTGAAACAATGTGTCAAAATGGCCCTTGGCAATGAGGTTACAAGGTTGGTCTTGGATAACTTTTTCGGGCGTCATCAAAATAATTTCATCACTCAATTGGATCGCCATATCAATATCATGCGTCGAGAACAAGATACACTTTTGGGTTTCTAAGGTAAGTTTTTTAAGTAATTTGAAAAGGGCTACTTTATGCAATAAGTCCAAATGGGTGGTTGGCTCATCCAAAATAATCAATGGCGTATCTTGTGCCAAAGCGCGCGCCACCAATACATTTTGCAATTGTCCATCACTGATTTCGTAATGTTTTTTATGAGCAAGGTGACTGATTTGTGTCAAAACCATTGCTTCATTTACTTTTGTAAGGTCATGCGGGGTTAGTTTCCCAATCCAATTCGTGTAAGGCTGCCTTCCTAATGCAATGAGTTCAAAAACAGTAAGATTGCTAGGAGGTAATTTTTCGGTTAATACAATGCTCAGATTCTGGGCTAAGGTTAACGAATCTAATTTGTGAATATTCTTGCCATGAAGCGTTACCGTCCCTGAAATGGTTTTCTGGATGCCAGTTATTGTTCTCAAAAGAGTTGATTTGCCGATTCCATTGGCACCAATTAACGCAATTAATTTTCCTTTTTCCAAAGACAAATCAATACCGGCTGCAACCGTTTTTTTCTCTTTTTTGTCGGTATAGCCAATACTAATGGCTGAAGCTTGTAAGATGTGATTGTTTTCCATTAGGCCATCATTTTGCGTTTTCCAACCAATAACCAAATCACGATTGGGGCTCCAAAAATAGAAGTCACCGCATTGATAGGTAATATACTGTCACTTCCAGGAAGTTGAGCGATACTGTCACAAATAAGCATCATACTAGCGCCTAATAGTAAGGTGCTCCAAAATAAAATAGTGTGGTTGCTCGTTTGAAAAACCAATTTAGCGATATGTGGCACGGCCAATCCGACGAAGGCAATAGGACCTGCAAAAGCGGTAATACTTCCTGCCAAAATACTGGTAGCCAAAATAATAATCAGCTTTGTTTTTTTGTAATTTAATCCCAAACTACGGGCATAGTTTTCCCCAAGCAGTAATGCGTTTAAGGGTTTGACGCTAAAAAAGCTCAATAATAATCCAATAAGCACGCAACAAGACAATATTCCTATTGAGTTCCAAGATAGGTTTCCTAGATTTCCCAATGACCAGAAAGTGAATTTTTGTAATTGTTCTGCGGTGCTAAAATAGGTCA
>CALQBR020000247.1 GCA_943328865.2 Sphingobacterium thalpophilum | reverse complement strand
TTCCATGCAAAAGCATGCTCTCTCCCGCCAGAACCAAGTAGTAAAATTGTCATTGTGTAGTTGTTAGTTTTAAACGGCAAAAATAATTGCTTTTTGACGTAAAAAATAATTAATTTATAAAAAGTTGTTGCACATTCATGATTAGTGGGGACATAATATTATTTTTGATAAAAAATTATCCGATCATGTTTTCTATTTTCGATTTAACGCTGAAATTAAATGGTTTCCCCATTGAAAAAGGAAAAAAACAGTTGGAATCCATTTTGAATATTTCCGAAACTGATTATCCTGAATTTTTAGCATCCACACAACGAGATATTGTAGAATTTCATCTACAAAACAATCTCTTTTATAGGGATCTAGTTGAAAAAGATGCTTTTGAAAACTGGACTGATTTACCTGTTTTGACGAAGAAAGACTTGCAAAAGCCACTAAATGAGCGCCTATCGAAAGGATATACGGTGCAATCAGTTTATGTGAATAAAACTTCGGGATCTAGTGGAGACCCTTTTGTTTTTGCTAAAGACAAGTCTTGCCATGCCTTAACTTGGGCAAGTTATGTGTATCGTTTTGGCTGGTTTGGCATTGACTTTAATACCTCTTACCAAGCCCGGTTTTATGGAATTCCGTTAGACTTCCTAGGTTATAGAAAAGAGCGTTTAAAAGATTTTTTAGGGAATCGGTATCGCTTTCCTATTTTTGATTTATCAGACCGCGTTTTGGAGGGGGTTTTGGAAAATTTCAAAACTAAAAAATTTGACTATATCAATGGTTACACGAGTTCAATTGTTTTATTTGCGAAGTTTCTTCAGACAAAAAATATCATCCTAAAAGATATATGTCCAACCCTAAGGGTATGTATGGTGACCTCAGAAATGCTTTTCGAGAAAGACAAACTCCTTATGGAACATCAATTTGGAATTCCAATTGTCAACGAATATGGTGCCTCGGAATTGGATTTAATTGCCTTCCAAAATCCAATTGGAGAGTGGCAAGTAAATGCCGAAACCCTATTTGTTGAAATCCTCGACAACAACAATAATGTTTTGCCTTACGGCGAAGAAGGTCGCGTGGTAATCACCTCCTTGTATAATAAAGCCCATCCTTTTATCCGTTATGATATTGGGGATATTGGGGTATTAGATGAAAAAAGTACCCTGAAAAAACCGATTTTCAAAAAATTAATTGGAAGAACAAGTGACGTTGCATTACTTCCAAGTGGTAAAAAATCACCCGGGCTAACCTTTTATTATGTGACCAAAAGCATTATTGAAGATGATGGGAATGTGAAAGAATTTATTGTGCGCCAAACCAAAATAGATACATTCGAAATTGATTATGTAAGTTCTTTGGAATTAACTACTCATCAAATCGAAGAAATTGAAAAAGCAATTGCAAAATATTTAGAACCTGGATTGCAATTTACTTACAACCGAAAAGAAGTTTTGGAACGCACCAAAAGGGGAAAATTAAAACAATTCCAATCTTTACTCTAAAGTTTTTTAGTATAAAATGGTTTAATCATTAACTGCGTGAATAGAAATCCAACCATACAAATCAATGAAACTACTAAATTAAAGCCATGAAAAGTCCTGTAAACCTTAAAGTTGTGTTGTAATAAGTTGAATTTAGAGGCTGAAATGGAGTTCTCTCGAACTCTATAATAAGCTAAACTTTCAGGAACGGGCATGGCTGTTTTAATTTTTTTAAGAATCGTAAGCCACATCATCCAATCTTGACGTTTTCTGATTGAAGAAATAGGAATTTTTCCAAAAAAAGAGGTGTCATAAATCCCCGTCAAATTCCCAATAAAATTGCAAAAGAATAGCTGGTAATATTTTAATCTTTTTGGTGCTTCAATTTTTTTATCTAATGCATTTCCCGCTTCATCGATACATTCATAAAAGGAAAAGGTAAAAGGATGGTTCTTCGAGCGAAGAAAGTCAATTTGTTTTTCAAGTTTGGAAGGTTTCCACAAATCATCAGAATCTAAAAAAGTAATATAACGACCCGTTGCTTTTGACAAGGCAAGGTCTCTAGCTACTCCAGTTCCAAGGTTTTCTTCTAATTGAAAAAACCGAATCCTACTGTCATTCTTGCTGATTGCTGATACGATAGAGACGGTATTATCAGTTGAACAATCATCGACAATGATCATTTCCCAATCGGGATAACTTTGTTTTTGAACCGATTGTATCGTTTCTATAATGAATTTTTCAGAATTGTAAGTAGGCGTGATAATAGAAACAAGGGATGAGTTCATATTAATATGCTTTTTTATCGCCTTTTATTGCATTAAAAACAGTCAAAAAAATCACTTTTAAATCCAATAATAGTGACCATTTTTCAAGATAAAAAATATCATATTTTACGCGATAGATAATATCCCTTTCGGTTTCTATCTCACCTCTATACCCATTTGTTTGGGCCAAACCAGTTATTCCTGGCTTAATAAAATGACGTACCATAAATTTATTCACACTTCTAGCATACATTTCGGTATGACTTACCATGTGGGGCCTTGGCCCTACTACAGACATATCTCCTAATAATACATTGAAAAACTGAGGCAGTTCGTCAATACTGGTTTTTCTGATAAACTGTCCTATAATAGTTATTCTTGGATCGTTTTTGGAAACTTGTTCCAAATCTGCAATTTCATTCTTACGCATGGAACGGAATTTATAACAATTAAATTCCAAATAATTCAAACCATTTCTCTTTTGTTTAAAAAACACAGAGCCATTAGATTCTAATTTAATGAGAAGCGCCAATATTGGGGTTAACCAAGATAAAATAAAAATGATGATTCCTAGTGAAAAGACAATGTCAAAAAGTCTTTTTATAGCCTTATTACTGGCTTTATCTAAGGGAATATTCCTTAATGAAATAATCGGAATATAACCGTAATAATCAAATACCGCATTTCTTGCTAATACCGCTTTACTATCTGGTAAAAACTTTAAGGTCTTTAAATTATTATCTGTAAAATCAATAAAGTTATTGATTTCAACATTGGTTAAGTCTGAAAGGGCACAATAAATTTGATCAATCTTATTTTCTAAGACAAATTTTTGACAATTCTCCAATTGCTCCTTCTTGGCGCCTTTAGTATCGAATACTTTTACTAGTTTATATCCGTAGTCTAAGTTTTTATTGAAAAATTCTGCCAGCTCATTCACATCTTTTCCATGTCCAACAATGACAACCCTCCGAAAATTTCCTCCGAAAACAACTCTAAATCGTCTCAAGAGATAATACAAAGAAAATTTAAAAATAGAAATCAATACAATGGCTAAAGTAACGAACTTTAACATTTGCGTTGGAGCAGAAAGTGCTAAGAAAATT
>CALQBR020000246.1 GCA_943328865.2 Sphingobacterium thalpophilum | reverse complement strand
GCTCTTGCTTTGCTTTTTTAGCAGCAATCTCGCTTTGAGAAGGTTGATTTTGATACATCATCCAAATCATAATAGCGAAAATCAACACAAAACCAATAATTGATTTAAGGTCTAATTTTTTTTCTTCCATTATACTTTTATCTTTTTTTGGTTACTTTTTCTTTGCTTCTACAGTAGCTTCCACAAAACTCACAAAAAGAGGATGCGGGTTTGCAACGGTACTTTTATATTCTGGATGGTATTGTACTCCGATGAAAAATGGATGGCTTTCTAATTCTACAATCTCAACCAATCCTGTATCTGGATTCACTCCAGAAGCTTTTAGTCCTGCATTTTGTAACAGTTCTAAATAATCGCTATTGAACTCATAACGATGGCGGTGACGCTCCAAAATAGAGGTTTTTCCGTATATTTTATGAGCCAATGTATGCTCTTTAATATCACATTTCCAAGCGCCAAGACGCATGGTTCCTCCTTTATCGGTAATGGTCTTTTGTTCTTCCATCAATCCGATAACGGCATTTGACGTTCCTTCGTTCATTTCGGTAGAATTGGCATCTTTTAAACCCAATATATTTCTGGAATATTCTATAACTGCCATTTGCATTCCCAAACAAATTCCTAAAAAAGGAATATTGTTTTCTCTGGCATACCGAACGGTTTCTATTTTTCCTTCAATACCTCTGCCTCCAAAACCTGGGGCAACAAGAATACCATCTAAATCTTTTAATTTTTCAGCGGCATTAGAAGCGTCCAAATATTCAGAATGAACAGAAACTACGTTTATTTTTGTTTCATTCGCTGCACCAGCATGAATAAAAGCTTCTAAAATAGACTTATATGAATCTTGCAATTCAACATATTTCCCTACTAATCCAATATTAACCGAATGTTTAGGATTTTTCAATCGGTGTAAAAAAGTGTTCCATTGTTTCAAATCTGGAACTGATTTTTCTGGCAAGGCTAATTTCTTTAAAGCCACCACATCAAGACCTTCTTGAAGCATCAAATTAGGTACTTCATAAATCGTAGAAGCATCTATCGATTGAATAACTGCTTCTCTTTTTACATTACAAAACAAGGCTAATTTCTGTCTTAATTCATCAGACAATTCATGCTCTGTTCTACAAACTAATATATCGGCTTTGATACCACTTTCCATTAATGTTTTAACAGAATGCTGGGTTGGTTTTGTTTTTAATTCTCCCGCTGCAGCCAAGAAAGGCACTAACGTTAAATGAATGACAATTCCATTATTTTCTCCTAGTTCCCAAACCAATTGACGCACCGATTCAATATAAGGCAATGATTCAATATCACCAACGGTACCGCCAATTTCTGTAATTACAATATCAAAATTACCTGATTTCCCAAGCAATTGCATGCGTTCTTTAATTTCATTGGTGATATGAGGTACTACTTGCACCGTTTTACCTAGAAACTCCCCTCTTCTTTCCTTTTCAATAACCGAGAGATACACTCTTCCCGTAGTTACATTATTGGCCTGAGAAGTAGGCACGTTCAAAAAACGCTCATAGTGACCTAAATCCAAATCGGTTTCAGCGCCATCATCAGTTACATAACATTCTCCGTGCTCATAAGGGTTTAAAGTCCCAGGATCCACATTGATATACGGGTCAAATTTTTGAATCGTTGTTCGGTAACCTCTTGCTTGCAATAATTTAGCTAAAGAAGCCGCAATAATTCCTTTTCCTAAAGAAGAAGTTACACCCCCTGTAACAAAAATATATTTCGTTTGATTCATTGTGTGGTTGTATTGTAATTATGTAAAAAACTCGGCAAAAATACAATTATAAATTGAGAAAAAGCTAATTTGAAAATGAGATAATTTGGAAATTCGACAATTCTTTTGGGAGTCAAATTACAAACCAACCGCTTTTGAAATCCTTCAATTACATCGGTTTTGGATAACGCTTTCTAATGTTTCGTATCAATTCTTCCAAACCATTCAATTTGAGTTCGTAAACCAATTGCAATTGTTCTCCCAACTGTCCTTTTGGAAAACCTTTATTACTATACCAAACCACGTAATATTCAGGCAAATCGATAAGATGCCAGCCTTCATATTTCCCAAAAGGCATTTTGGTATGGGCTAGTTTAATGAGTTGCACTTGATTTTTATCCATTTGAATTTAAAAAAGAAAGAGAAAAGATGTTGCTGTTTGCAAATCTTTTCTCTTTCTTATTGTAGTTGTGAGTTACTTCCAATTAAAGACAATCCTTTTGTCAATTTCGGGATGCAAGCTATGAAATACAGGACAAGTCATGGCCGTATTTTCAAGAATATTTTTGGTTTTCTGATCTGTAGCAATTGCCATATTAAAAACCACGTGTATTTCAGTAATTCTTCTCGGATCGGTCCCCATTACTTTGGTAACTTCAGCAGTAGATCCTGAACAATCAATTTGCATGGCCTCAGCTTTTATTCCCATTACTGTAAACATGCAGCTCGCCAAAGCATTTGCTACGGTATCTGTTGGAGAAAAAGCGGCTCCTTTTCCATTATTGTCAATTGGAGCATCCGAAACAATTTCACTTCCCGATTGAATATGAATTGATGTCGTTCGTAAATTGCCGACATAGGTTACTTTTGAGGTCATTAGTTGGCTTCTTTAATAGTTAAATCAGTATCGTAATACAAGATATAGACCCCTTTATTGTCATATCCTTCAGATACTTTTTGATAATCAAATTTATTTTCTACTTGTGCCGTTGCGATGGTTTGGATTGTTTCTTCAAAACTTTTTTCTTGCGATAACCTTAGCATCGTATCAAAAGTGATATCAAATCCACGGGTTGCATATTGACTAGGGAAAACTTTATTTTTATTTTTATAAGCATTTTCAAACAGCAATGCTTCAGGAGTTTCATTCTCACGAATTAAAGAGGGATACAACAATTTAAGCTTGGTTAATCGACTGAGTTCAATTTCCTCAAAATCAAGCGTTGGATTTGGCTCTAAAATCACCAATTGTAATTGATAATCCGTCATTAAAGCCAACATCGCATCGGTAATTGAAAAAATAGTTTGCGTTTTTTCCGATTCCATAATAACGAAATTCATTTTGTCTTTTACCAATAATTTCTTCAAGCTATCGGCTACAAAAACCCCTTTTTCACCAAAACCAACCAACTTCACATCCTTCTGACTTTCGGAAATATATTGCTTTATGGCAACTTTTTTAGCAGCAATTACTGCAACTACATTTCCATCTTTGGAACGCATATAATCAAACATTGCTTTTCTAACCAATTTGCTAGGAGGCATCGATTGATATAAATTAGAAAATGAATTTCCCTTGTCTTTCGATAATGGCGAAATCACAGGAACGTTATT
>CALQBR020000245.1 GCA_943328865.2 Sphingobacterium thalpophilum | reverse complement strand
TGGGAAAGGGTTTAATTTTTTCTTATGTCCTATTACAATAACAAACCACTGCAAATCTTCAATCTTTTCACAGATATTTTTATTATCTCCAAAAAATGATTCATGCAACAGTTCTTCCTCCACAAAAACAACAACTTTAGGTTTTTTGAAAATCGATTTTATGTTTTTCAAGACCAAATAATTGTCAGTTATTTGCGAAATAGCAGTTTGCAATAGTTGTATATTTTGCTCATTTTCACACCATATAGCATAAAAAAAACTTTCATTATTCTTTGTCATAGGTCAAAACTACTATGAAATAATTGCAAACGCAAAAATAAAGCGACAATAGTGTGTCACTAACATTTGACGTAAGCTTTTGCATACTTTTATGATCTGCCTGAAAAACAAACTACGTATCTCACTTTACCTATAGTATTAACAGCAGAATGTTGTATTAATAAAATTAGTTTGATTTGATTTCCAATATAAATCATAAATATCAACCAACGACACAATTCTGTCGCGTTAAATTTGACTTCTCTTTATTTTGCGTGTTTCTTTGCTGAAACAATAAAAAATAAATCAAGTGAAAGATTGTTATGGACCTTATTTTCAAACAAACATAGAGCAAATGTTGCTGAAATTGAGGTAATTAATGGTATTGTAAAAACATTTTAAAAGTGAAATTATTTTAAAATTATTCGTGCAAATTGTTTAATTCAAAAAATATTACATTATGATACAAGAAAAATTTAACGCCGAAGATGAAAAAATGTTGAATGATTTAAAAACTAGCTCTTCAAAAAAGTCGGAGATAATTAAGTGTATATTATTTTTCTATTTTATGCGAATAATTACTTCGCTTAAATCTGCCTTTGTATTTACCTTTTTAATTTTTTTATCATTCTTTACTTTTATTACCTATTTAAAAGGCTTCAGTTTATTGGTATGTTTTTTTTATATAATTAGTCATTTTTTATTCTTTGAATTTTATATAAAAAAAGAACATGAAAAATCTACAAAATCATATCATGAGGTAACTTTATTGGCTATTGAAATTTTAAAAAATCGTTTGGCTGCAAAGTTTTATGAATAAAGGCAACAACATAATTCATGTCAATTTCTTTTCAAGCAATTCATACATTTTTAAATTGATGAATTGATGTATAAAATAAATTTAAAGTGAACGATCCCTTTTCTAAGGATTACTTTGGAAAAGGGATTAATATAAATCTAGCGCTGCGAATACGCACTCCTTTGTACCCTGCTAGCGCGAGCGTCTCGCTCGTGCCCAAATAAATGTAAAATAAATTTACTGATTTTAATTTCATGAGTAGAAAATATAAATTTGGCGAAAAGGAAGGGGTTTATTATCTTTAAAAGATATTAATATTAGTATCTTTGTAAAGATTTAATTTGTTTTTTTGTGTCGTATAAAAATACCACAAAAGCATAAATCAAGATTGGCTACACCAAATAACCTTTAAAATGTAACTATTATCTTCAAATGAAATATTCTGAATTGGAAAGAAAACTTAAAAAAGTGGGTTGTCATTATATAAGAGATGGAAAAAAACACCCCATATGGTTTAGCCCAATCACAAATAAAGAATTCCAAACGAGTCATCATAAAAGTGAAGAAGTTAAATTTGGGACTTTACAAAGCATCTTAAGAGATTCAGGACTAAAAAAATAAACAAAATGAAAGTAAGTGTAATTATAGAACGAGGACAGGATGGAACTTACGGGGCCTATATAGGTACTGATAACGTTCCTTTTGGAATTATTGGTGATGGAAAAACCGTACAAGACGCAAAGACTGATTTTTTAAATTCGTATGAAGAAATGAAAACATACTATTTTGAGACTAACAAAAAATTCACCCCTTATGAATTTGAGTTTAAACTTGATGTTGCGTCCTTTTTAGCGTATTATGGCAGCATCCTATCTCTCTCTGGTTTAGAACGTTTAACAGGAGTAAACCAAGGACAATTGAGCCATTATGTTACTGGGCGAAGAAAACCTTCTAAAAAAACTATCGAAAAAATTGAAACTAAATTGCATGAGTTTGGAAGTGAATTAAATCAAATTCAATTTATTTAAGCTTTCATGCCCGACCAAGCTAACTTGGCACATCGAGTCCATTAAAAAAATCCCCTTTGCCAACACTACGACAAAGGGGATTTTAGTTTTTAGCAAAAGGAATTACCAGATTTTAACCCTTTTTTCAGGAGCAATATACATGCCGTCTCCCTTTTGAATGTCAAAGGCTTCATAAAAAGCATCTACATTTTGTATCGGCACATAGGCGCGATACATGGCGGGGGAGTGCGGATCGGTTTTGACTAAGTTTTTAATCGCTTCATCACGCAATTTAGCACGCCAAATAGTCGCCCAAGAAATAAACATACGCTGTTCCGGTGTAAAACCATCAATAAGACCTGGATTTCCATTTTCTTTCAGATACAATTGCAAACCGTCGTAAGCAGCATTAATACCTCCTAAATCGCCAATGTTTTCTCCCAAAGTAAATTTACCATCCACATAAACTCCCGGCAATGGCTGCAAAGCACTATACTGATCTGCCAATAGATTCCCTAATGCCGTAAATTGTTTTAAATCCTCAGGTGTCCACCAATCGATCAAATTACCATCGGCATTGTATTGTGCCCCTGAATCGTCAAATCCATGTGAAATTTCGTGCCCTATAACGGCACCAATACCGCCATAATTCACGGCTTCATCTGCTTGATAGTTGTAAAAAGGCGGTTGCAAAATAGCCGCTGGAAATACAATCTCATTATACGATGGATTGTAATACGCGTTTACCGTTTGCGGTGACATTCCCCACTCGGTTTTATCAACTGGCTTTGCTAATTTTTCCAAATCGTCTTGGTGATTCCAACGAGAAAGGTTCTGACTATTTTCAAAATAACTGCCTCCTTCTTCCGTGTTTTTGATAGCCAAGGCAGAATAGTCTTTCCATTGATCCGGATATCCAATTTTAATAGTGATTTTATTTAATTTCTCTACGGCTTTTATTTTGGTTTGCGCAGACATCCATGTTAGGTTGTTGATTCTATTTTGGTAGGCTAAAATGACATTCTTAATCATTTTTTCAGCTTTGGCTTTGGCTTCAGCTGGAAATAATTGCTCGACATATAATTTTCCTAAGGCTTCCCCAATTGATGCATTCACCGTTTGCAAAGCTCTTTCTTCGAGGGGTCTTTGTTTGATGGCTCCCATTAGGGTTTTCCCGTAAAAATCAAAGTTGGCTCTTTCAATTGCGGTAGACAATTTTCCTGCATTTTTCTTCAACAACGACCATTTCAAATACGCTTTCCAATCGGCAATCTGATTGGCCGCTAGAATGGTTTG